>NZ_LZZL01000231.1:0-2919 GCF_002006495.1 Clostridium sp. BL-8 | reverse complement strand
TTATATTGGTCAAGCCCTCGACCTATTAGTATCAGTCAGCTAAATATGTTACCATACTTACACCTCTGACCTATCAACCTTGTAGTCTTCAAGGGGTCTTACTAGCTTATGCTATGGGAAATCTCATCTTGAGGTGGGCTTCACACTTAGATGCTTTCAGCGTTTATCCCTTCCCGACTTAGCTACCCAGCTATGCTTCTGGCGAAACAACTGGTACACCATAGGTCAGTCCATCCCGGTCCTCTCGTACTAAGGACAGCTCCTCTCAAATTTCCTACGCCCGCGACGGATAGGGACCGAACTGTCTCACGACGTTCTGAACCCAGCTCGCGTGCCGCTTTAATGGGCGAACAGCCCAACCCTTGGGACCTACTTCAGCCCCAGGATGCGACGAGCCGACATCGAGGTGCCAAACCTCCCCGTCGATGTGAACTCTTGGGGGAGATCAGCCTGTTATCCCCGAGGTAGCTTTTATCCGTTGAGCGATGGCCCTCCCACGAGGTACCACCGGATCACTAAGCCCGACTTTCGTCCCTGCTCCACTTGTAAGTGTCGCAGTCAGGCTCCCTTCTGCCTTTGCACTCTTCGAACGATTTCCGACCGTTCTGAGGGAACCTTTGGGCGCCTCCGTTACATTTTAGGAGGCGACCGCCCCAGTCAAACTGCCCACCTAACAATGTCCTGTCACCAGTTTCATGGCATCCAGTTAGAACTTCAATACTATCAGGGTGGTATCCCAACAACGACTCCTCCAAAGCTGACGCCCTGGTATCCCAGTCTCCCACCTATCCTGTACAGACAATACCGAAATTCAATGCTAAGCTACAGTAAAGCTCTACGGGGTCTTTCCGTCCAATCGCGGGTAGCGAGCATCTTCACTCGCACTACAACTTCGCCGGATTTGCAGTTGAGACAGTGCACAAGTCATTACGCCATTCGTGCGGGTCAGAACTTACCTGACAAGGAATTTCGCTACCTTAGGACCGTTATAGTTACGGCCGCCGTTTACTGGGGCTTAAGTTCATACCTTCGCGTTACCACTAAGTATTCCCCTTAACCTTCCAGCACCGGGCAGGCGTCAGCCCCTATACATCAGCTTTCGCTTTAGCAGAGACCTGTGTTTTTGTTAAACAGTTGCTTGTGCCTATTCTCTGCGACCTACGTTTCCGTAGGCACCCCTTATTCCGAAGTTACGGGGTCAATTTGCCTAGTTCCTTAACTGCAATTCTTCCGTCGGCCTTAGGATTCTCTCCTCATCTACCTGTGTCGGTTTGCGGTACGGGCACTACTTCTCTCTCTAGATGCTTTTCTTGGAAGCATGGAATCAGATACTTCGGTTCCGTGGAACCTTCCCCATCACGCCTCAGAATTGTTGGAACGGATTTGCCAATCCCAACTCCCTAAACGCTTAGACTAGCATCCAATAGCTAGCACATCCTATCCTTCTCCGTCACACCCTCGATATTAACGATGATAGTGGTATTGGAATATCAACCAATTGTCCATCGGCTACGCCTCTCGGCCTCGCCTTAGGTCCCGACTAACCCTGAGAAGACAAACTTTACTCAGGAAACCTTAGATATTCGGCCTGTAAGATTCTCACTTACATCTCGCTACTAATGCCAACATTCTCACTCGTAATCAGTCCACCGCTCCTTTCGGTACGACTTCAGCCCGATTACGACGCTCCTCTACCGCTCACGCAAAAGCGTGAACCCGTAGCTTCGGTGGTAAGTTTGAGCCCCGGACATTTTCGGCGCAGGATCTCTTGACTAGTGAGCTATTACGCACTCTTTTAATGAGTGGCTGCTTCTAAGCCAACATCCTAGTTGTCTTAGAAATCCCACATCCTTTTCCACTTAACTTACACTTTGGGACCTTAGCTGACGATCTGGGCTGTTTCCCTTTTGACCATGGAACTTATCTTTCACAGTCTGACTGCCGGACTGATAGTATATGGCATTCGGAGTTTGATAAGGTTCGGTAAGCGCTATGCCCCCTAGCCTATTCAGTGCTCTACCTCCACTACTCACATTTTCCGACGCTAGCCCTAAAGCTATTTCGAGGAGAACCAGCTATATCCGAGTTCGATTGGAATTTCTCCGCTATCCACAGCTCATCCCATGCTTTTTCAACAGCAACGTGGTTCGGTCCTCCACGAGGTTTTACCCTCGCTTCAACCTGGCCATGGATAGGTCACCCGGTTTCGGGTCTACAGCATGCAACTAGTCGCCCTATTAAGACTCGGTTTCCCTTCGGCTCCGTACCTTAAGTACTTAACCTCGCTACATACCGTAACTCGTTGGCTCGTTCTACAAAAAGCACATCATCACACACATAAGGTGCTTTGATCGGTTGTAGGCACATGGTTTCAGGTTCTATTTCACTCCCCTCCCGGGGTTCTTTTCACCTTTCCCTCACGGTACTGCTTCACTATCGGTCATCAGGTAGTATTTAGCCTTGGGAGGTGGTCCTCCCTGCTTCCCACAAGGTTTCACGTGTCTCGTGGTACTCTGGTGCAGAACTGCTCATTATAGTTTTCATTTACAGGACTATTACCTCCTACGGTCCAACTTTCCAGTTGTGTTCAATTAACTATAATTTCACGTTATGTTCTGTCCGCAACCCCAGAGATAAATCTCTGGTTTGGGCTCTTTCCTTTTCGCTCGCCGCTACTAAGAAAATCGATTTTTCTTTCTCTTCCTCCAGGTACTTAGATGTTTCAGTTCCCTGGGTTTACCTTCATAAAGCTATGTATTCACTTTATGATACATGGGGTTTCCCATGTGAGTTTCCTCATTCGGAAATCTTCGGATCTCTGACTATGTGCGTCTACCCGAAGCTTATCGCAGCTTATCGCGTCCTTCATCGGCTCCTGATGCCAAGGCATTCACCATGCGCCCTTTGTAGCTTGACCTT
>NZ_LZZL01000229.1:0-617 GCF_002006495.1 Clostridium sp. BL-8 | reverse complement strand
TAACAAATTGAACTAATTTCTATTTATGACTTAAACATTTGTATTTTCTTAGATTACATAGATTTTGTCTAAGTGTACCTCAAATAATTCTTCAGGAGTTTTATAGTTAAGTATTCTCCTCGGAAGAGTATTCATCCATTCTTCTATGAAAGCAATGTCATCAGAAGTGTAGTCCGAAATACGTTTACCCTTTGGGATGAACCGACGTATTAGACCATTATGGCGCTCATTAGTACCTTTTTCAAAAGATGAATATGGGTGAGTAAAGTACACCTTTGTATCTGTTTTAGTTTCAAGTGTGGATAAGTTAGCAAATTCAGAGCCATTATCACCAGTTATAGTTTTGAAAACTTGGCTAAATTGCTTGCCAAATAAACTGCGTACTCTATCAAGAGCATCAGTAACTGCTTCAGCTGTTTTAGCCATTATTTCAACTACCATAGCATATCTAGTTTTACGCTCTACAATTGTAAGCAGTACATTATCATTATTAGATTTTTGGCCAATAACAGTATCTATTTCCCAATGACCAAACTCGTTGCGGGTGTTTATCTCTAATGGACGATCTGATATGCTAGAACCAAGTTTTTTCTTATGCTTTTTGACTGTATTAGACT
>NZ_LZZL01000228.1:0-617 GCF_002006495.1 Clostridium sp. BL-8 | reverse complement strand
TAACAAATTGAACTAATTTCTATTTATGACTTAAACATTTGTATTTTCTTAGATTGCATAGATTTTATCTAAGTGTGCCTCAAATAATTCTTCAGGAGTTTTATAGTTAAGTATTCTCCTTGGAAGAGTATTCATCCATTCTTCTATGAAAGCAATGTCATCAGAAGTGTAGTCTGAAATACGTTTACCCTTTGGGATAAAACGGCGTATTAGACCATTATGACGCTCGTTAGTACCTTTTTCAAAAGATGAATACGGGTGAGTGAAGTACACCTTTGTATCAGTTTCATTTTCAAGTGTGGATAAGTCAGCAAACTCAGAGCCATTATCACCAGTTATAGTCTTAAAAACTTGACTAAATTGATTGCCAAATAAACTACGTACTCTATTGAGAGCATCAGTAACTGATTCAGCGGTTTTCGATACAATATCAATTGCCATAGCATATCTAGTTTTACGCTCTACTATTGTAAGTAGTACATTATCATTATTAGATTTTTGACCAATAACAGTGTCAATTTCCCAATGACCAAACTCGTTGCGAGTGTTTATCTCTAATGGGCGATCTGATATGCTAGAACCAAGTTTTTTCTTATGATTTTTAATTCTAGTAGACT
>NZ_LZZL01000227.1:0-623 GCF_002006495.1 Clostridium sp. BL-8 | reverse complement strand
GATATAGGAAATGATTTTTACAAGCTATGGTTAGATGATACTATGACTTATTCTTGCGGTTACTTTAAGTCTAAAGATGATTCTTTAATTCAGGCACAAAAGAATAAAGTAGAGCATATTCTTAAGAAGCTAAATTTAAAAGAAGGAGAAACTTTACTTGATATAGGCTGCGGTTGGGGTGAACTTATTACCTCAGCAGCAAAAAAATATAAAGTAAAGGCTATGGGAATAACTTTAAGTGCTGAACAATTAGAAAAAGTTAAAGAAAGAATAAAAAATGAAGGATTAGAAGATCTAGTTGAAGTTCAACTTGTGGATTATAGGGAACTAAAGAATAGGACTTTCGATAAAGTAGTTAGTGTAGGAATGCTTGAACATGTTGGACAAGACCACCTTAAAGAGTATTTTGCATCTGTAAATAATTTATTAAATGATAAGGGTGTATCTTTACTTCATTGTATAACATCCACAGAGATTGGCGGAAATAATACTTGGATTAATAAATATATATTCCCAGGTGGATATATACCAGCAGTTAAAGAATTAGTTAACTGTATGTCCGATGTAGGATTTAGTTTAAATGATGCAGAAAATTTAAGACTTCATTATGGAAGAACTTTAGA
>NZ_LZZL01000226.1:0-606 GCF_002006495.1 Clostridium sp. BL-8 | reverse complement strand
CTCCAGTCGCCCCGGTATCGCCGGTAGGTCCGGTAGAACCTGTAACTCCGGTAGCACCGGTTACGCCAGTAGATCCGGTAGAACCTGTAACTCCAGTTGCACCAGTTATGCCGGTAGATCCAGTAGAACCTGTAATTCCAGTAGCACCAGTTACGCCGGTAGGTCCAGTAGATCCTGTAACTCCAGTTGCGCCAGTGTCACCGGTAGATCCAGTGGAACCTGTAACGCCAGTAGATCCTGTTGAACCTGTAGCTCCGGTAGCGCCGGTGTTGCCAGTATCACCGGTAGTTCCAGTAGAACCTGTAATTCCGGTAGCACCAGTGTCGCCAGTAGATCCAGTAGAACCTGTAACTCCGGTAGCACCAGTGTCGCCGGTAGATCCGGTAGAACCTGTAACTCCAGTTGAGCCAGTGTCACCGGTAGGTCCAGTAGACCCTGTAATTCCAGTAGCGCCAGTGTCACCGGTAGTTCCAGTAGAACCTGTAACTCCGGTTACTCCAGTGTCACCGGTAGATCCAGTAGAACCTGTAACTCCAGTTGCACCGGTGTCGCCAGTAGATCCAGTAGAACCTGTAACTCCGGTAGCACCAGTGTCGCCAGTAGATC
>NZ_LZZL01000225.1:0-617 GCF_002006495.1 Clostridium sp. BL-8 | reverse complement strand
TCTCCGATAATTTTCTCCATCCAAATCATATCATACCACTTTTTAAACTTATATCCACATTTAGAAAAATGCGCAACTTTATTATATCCTAAATGCTCATGAAAATATTTACTGTCATTGGTGAGATTTATATCCTCAATAGATGTATAAGCTATACACGCATTCATATTAAGAATATTTTGCTTCTTTAATATTTCTTCCAAGGCTAAATACAATTTTTTGCCTACGCCTTTACCTTGACAATTCTGTCTTACATATACAGTAGTTTCAACAGCCCAATCATATGCAGCTCTCCCCTTAAATGGCGAAACATATGCATAGCCAATAATCTGACTGCTATCTATTGCTACAATATATGGATATTTTTTTAGTGTATTATTAATCCTATCACTAAATTCTTCAACAGTTGGAACATCATATTCAAAAGTTATTGCAGTATCCTTTACATAAGGTGCATAAACTTCCAAAATTTCTTTTGCATCTTCTTTAGCTGCCATACGTATTGTAACACTTGTATTCATTATAATGCCTTCTTTCTTTTTATCAAAGCAAATCTATTCTTTTTCTGAATAGTGCCATATTCTAATTTACTATTAAATTTTTACGTATATTAATGC
>NZ_LZZL01000224.1:0-647 GCF_002006495.1 Clostridium sp. BL-8 | reverse complement strand
CTTTTATCAAACGTAATAATTTTACTATTCATTGAATTTTTTAAGTAGCACTCTTGTTGTTCCCTACAACAAATAGGGTCATATTGCCCTAATATTAAGATTGAAGCACACTGTAAGGCTGAAAGCAGTGGTATGAAGTTTTGATTAATTTTCCCTTCACTTAGCAATCTATCAAAGTGTATTTTTCCAATTTCCCATTGCTGTTCTGTAACGTCTATTGGACTATTTATAAGCCTAACCTCTTCCAAAGTTCCACCGTTATGATAAACCTCACCTCTTACTTCAATAGGTATTTGCCGTATATTGTCCGTTAATAATTTAAGTTCATTATTATTATCTGCAAATTTTCTCAGTTCATTTGCATAATCAAACTTCCCTTGCTTTTGAAGAATTTCAGCAGATTTAAGATATACAGAACGCATCGACATAAGAAAATTAAAAGAGGGACTTTCAAATATAACCTTTTCAACTGATTTAGGATATTGGGTTGCATACAAAAGTGCAAGCATTCCTCCAAAAGAATGTCCCATAATAGACCAACTATTAATACCCAATATATTTCTAATATTTTCGCAATCATCAACAAGATATTCTAACCCAAATGGTTCATTTTCTTCAATTTTATCAGAACGCAATACTCCTCTTTG
>NZ_LZZL01000223.1:0-609 GCF_002006495.1 Clostridium sp. BL-8 | reverse complement strand
CGTTTTCAATTTACTTCCTATAACACTTCTTGTCTTTAAATTATCTATATCTGTTTGAATTGCTGGGATAGGTAATATCATAGTATCTACTTGCTTTTTTGTGTAAAATTTAGAAGCTAATGATTTACCAAAACTGACTAGATATCTTTTTATTATTTTAGTAACAGCATCTTCAAAATTAATTTTTGCCATTAGATTCCCACCTCACTCCATAATGAATTTATGTCTGTGTCTACAGCTGAATCTGTAAGTACAAATTCATCAACCGTTGTAATAACATCTTGGTAAGGATTTTCATAAGTATAACCTATACCTTCTATTCTAGTTACAACAGGATTTGTCCAAGGACTTGATGCTGTCCCAAAACCATATGTCATTATTTTTGAACTTTTAAAGAACAATAACAAAACTGATTTTAATGTTGTATCGTTAAGCATATCAAACCATAATCTTTTATTATTAGTGTCACCTATTGCTATTGTATCAACAGGAATCATATCTGTTTTAGTTTGAGTTATGGCTGTAGTTCCAGATGCACTATTGCCTGTTTGCCATGATATTAATAGATATTTATACTTAGTTATATCATCGCTCAAAGTATAATCTCCG
>NZ_LZZL01000222.1:0-625 GCF_002006495.1 Clostridium sp. BL-8 | reverse complement strand
TACCAATAGATCCTGAATATCCAGAAGACAGAATAAAGTATATGTTAGAAGATAGCAGCACAAAGATCCTTTTAACTCAAAATAATTTATTAGAAAGTACAAATTACGGTGTGGAAGCTATAGACTTAGAAGATAATAAATTATATGAAATGGAAAATAGTAATTTAGGTACTATAGGAAAATTAAATGATTTAGCATATGTTATATACACTTCTGGAACAACTGGAAAACCTAAAGGTGTAATGGTGGAACAAAAGGCTCTTGTGAATTTATGTCTTTGGCATAATGAAAATTATGAAGTAACAGAAATAGACAGGGCAACAAAATATGCTGGTTTTGGTTTTGATGCATCAGTATGGGAGATATTCCCTTATGTTATAGCTGGAGCGGCTTTGCATATAATAGATAAGAGTATAATGCTTGATAAAGCTGCATTAAACAAATATTATGAGGATAATCAAATAACAATAAGCTTTTTACCTACACAAATGTGTGAGGAATTTATGAATTTAGAAAATAAATCTTTAAGAAAGTTGTTAACTGGAGCAGATAAATTAAAAGTCTATAAAGAGCAGACTTATGAATTAATAAATAACTATGGTCCAACAGAAAATGCAGTAGTTAC
>NZ_LZZL01000221.1:0-625 GCF_002006495.1 Clostridium sp. BL-8 | reverse complement strand
TACCAATAGATCCTGAATATCCAGAAGACAGAATAAAGTATATGTTAGAAGATAGTAATACAAAAATTTTTTTAACACAAAATAAATTGTTAGGAAGCATAAATTATGATGGAGAAGTTATAGATTTAGAAGATAGTAAGCTATATGAAAGAGAGAATAGTAATGTAAATACTAAAGGAATGTCAAATGATTTAGCATATGTTATATATACTTCTGGAACTACTGGAAAGCCTAAAGGTGTAATGATAGAACAAAAAGCCCTTGTAAATTTGTGTATTTGGCATAATGAATATTATGAAGTAACAGAAAAAGATAATGCAACAAAGTACGCAGGTTTTGGTTTTGATGCATCAGTATGGGAGATATTCCCTTATATTATAGCTGGAGCAACTCTGCACATAATAGATAAGTCTATAATGCTTGATAAAGATGCTTTAAATAAATACTATGAGGATAATAAGATAACAATAGGATTCTTACCTACACAAATGTGTGAAGAATTCATGAGTTTAGAAAATAAATCCTTAAGGAAATTGTTAACTGGAGCGGATAAATTAAAGGTTTATAAAAAGCAGACTTATGAATTAATAAATAACTATGGTCCAACAGAAAATGCAGTAGTTAC
>NZ_LZZL01000220.1:0-661 GCF_002006495.1 Clostridium sp. BL-8 | reverse complement strand
TCCTCATGAACATTAACACTTTCAACAACATCTAAATTAAATCCATATTTATCAGTCTCTTTTTTTACCTCAAGAATTTTCTCCATTGGCCATTCATCGCCAGCTGCCATATCATGAAGAGCCCAAACAATTGTTTCCACACCAGGAATCTGTTTGATTTGCTCAAGTGTTACGGTATCATTACCTTCACCGTACCATCTAAATCCCATTTTCATAGTGATATACCTCCTGTCATTTCGCTTAACTTTGTTATATTTTAATAATTGTTTTTATAGACGTATAAAGAGTCTTAATTTCATCCTCTATATAAGCCTCACCTCCTTAAAGTTAAAATCAAAACTAATTTCATCATTGTGAATTAATTTATTACTTAAAATAATTAGGATAAATTTCTTTTACTGTATTTTTATCGAAAGTAACCATATTTAAATGTTCTTCCATATATTCTTCAGCCTTTTGTGGATTTCTGTTCTTTATAGCATCAAAAATTTCTTTATGCTGTTCAATGATATTATCCCAGCTAGAATTAGCCGCCAATCTAAGCATACGAATTCGTTGAAACTCAGTACTACCATCATTAATGCTATTCCATATCCTTTTTTTATTGCTTCCCTCGAAAATTATCTTATGAAATTCTTCATCTGCTTCAAACAATTTTTTA
>NZ_LZZL01000219.1:0-682 GCF_002006495.1 Clostridium sp. BL-8 | reverse complement strand
GCTACCGGAGTTACAGGTTCTACTGGATCTACTGGCGATACTGGTGTAACCGGAGTTACAGGTTCTACTGGATCTACTGGCGACACTGGTGCTACCGGAGTTACAGGTTCTACCGGACCTACTGGCGACACTGGCGCTACCGGAGTTACTGGGTCTACCGGAGTCACAGGGTCTACTGGATCTACCGGCGACACCGGGGCGACTGGAGTTACTGGCGACACTGGCGCTACCGGAATCACAGGTTCTACTGGAACTACAGGTGATACTGGCGCTACCGGAGTTACAGGGTCTACTGGATCTACTGGCGACACTGGTGTAACCGGAGCTACAGGTTCTACTGGACCTACCGGCGACACTGGCGCTACCGGAGTTACAGGTTCTACTGGACCTACTGGCGACACCGGTGCTACTGGAGTTACTGGTTCTACTGGATCTACCGGCGTAACTGGTGCTACCGGAGCTACAGGTTCTACTGGATCTACCGGTGACACTGGTGCTACTGGAGCAACCGGAGTTACAGGTTCTACTGGATCTACTGGATCTACTGGTGATACTGGCGACACTGGTGTAACCGGAGTTACAGGTTCCACTGGACCTACCGGCGACACCGGGGCGACTGGAGTTACTGGTTCTACTGGATCTACTGGCGATACTGGTGTAACCGGAGCTACAGGTTCTACCG
>NZ_LZZL01000218.1:0-663 GCF_002006495.1 Clostridium sp. BL-8 | reverse complement strand
TCCTCATGAACATTAACACTTTCAACAACATCTAAATTAAATCCATATTTATCAGCTGCTTTTTTTACTTCAAGAATTTTTTCCATTGGCCATTCATCACCTGCAGCCATGTCATGAAGAGCCCAAACAATCGTTTCCACACCAGGAATCTGTTTAATTTGTTCAAGTGTTACGGTATCATTTCCTTCGCCATACCATCTGAAACCCATTTTCATAGTTGTATTCCTCCTGTCATTTCACTTAATTTTTTATTACATAAGTTTCACAAGCACATAACAAGTTTAAATTTCATGCTCTAATAAGCCTCACCTCCTCAAATAAAAGATCTATTCTAACAACTGAAATTCTGTTTATACTAACTTGATTCATTATTTAAAATAGCTTGGATAACTTTCTTTTACCTTCTCTTTATCGAAAATAACCATGTTTAAATGTTCTTTCATATATTCTTCAGCCCTTTCTGGATCTTTATTTCTTATAGCATCAAAAATCTCTTTATGTTGATTAAAAATATTATTCCAGCTTGAATTAGCTGTTAATCTAAGCATACGAATTCTTTGAAATTCCGTACTTACGTCATTAATGCTGCTCCATATTCTTTTTTTATCGCTTCCCTCGAAAATTATCTTATGAAATTCTTCATCTGCTTCAAACAATTTTTTA
>NZ_LZZL01000217.1:0-669 GCF_002006495.1 Clostridium sp. BL-8 | reverse complement strand
TTAGTTAAACATTATTTATCCCCTATTAAATAAATATTAACCAGTATTCAGAATGGTCTATAACACCCTAATAGACCATTCTTTTTTATTTATGGAGTTAGATAATTTATGGTATATGGAAGTACCGGAAATGAAATTTTAAACAAAGTCAATTAATAAAGAGAAGTTTAATAAATTAGATATTGTAGAAAAGAAATTTTTGTCATCTAATAATAAATTAGTGTTGACTCTTCCCTGAGGGAAGGATTTAAAATAAATTTTAAAGGAGAAGATAATTATTTTATTAACTTTGGAGGCTGATAAAAGTGATAAATGAATATTGTATTAGTAAAGATAAATCAAAGTTACAGATTGAGAGTATAAAAGCTCTACTAAAGCAAACATATTGGGCCTGTGATCGTACAGAAGAAACAATAGTTAAATCAATTGAAAATTCGGTATGCTATGGGGTATTTGATAACTATAATAATCAGGTTGGATTTGCCAGAATTATTACAGATTATGCTACAGCGTATTATCTTTGTGATGTAATTATTGACAAGGAGCATAGGGGACAAGGCTTAGGAAAGTCAATGGTAGAATTCATTATAGGAGATGATGATCTGAAAGATTTACATGGACTTTTACTTACTAAAAATGCACATGGGTTGTATGAGAAATATGGATTTG
>NZ_LZZL01000216.1:0-722 GCF_002006495.1 Clostridium sp. BL-8 | reverse complement strand
CATCGGTCCAAAAGCAGCGAGTAGGTAGCCGATTGACTGTGCCATGCCGGACAATCTTGCCGCTTCATCTGCATTTCTTGTACGAGAACTAAAAAATATCATAGCCAGGCAAAAAGTAAGTGTTCCACCAATGCCCAACATAATCATCCATAGGAATATAAGCCCTGTCCATTTTAAGAATATGCCCAAAAGTCCCACCAAAACACATAGAGAGGCAATGATAACTAATGGACGTTGATTGGCTTTACGTTGAGCAAGGACAGAACCCCAAAATGATACAGGGAGCGATACCAATTGATAAAGGGAGAGCATCCATCCTGCTTTGTCTGAATTCATACCTTGCTGGATTAAAATAGCAGGCAACCAGGCAACCATGCAATAGAGTAGCATAGACTGTAATCCCATATATACCGATACCTGCCATGCCAAAGTAGATTTCCATAAGTTAACCTTATTATTGACATCTCCGTTAATACTCTCTATTTCATTTTTTTCTTCGTGGATGTCTTTTACTTTTGTTTTAATGTCATTATCGATCGTTCCTTTATCAATGGGCATTTCTTGCTTTCTATGTATTATTTGAGGTATCCAGATGATAATGGATAAGAAACTAAGTGCAGCCCAAATGCTTAACGCTCCGCTCCATCCAAATCTCGATTTTGCCGCAACAGGGACACTGATACCGGATGCTATCGCCCCAAAAAGGCTCATAGAAGCAGTAT
>NZ_LZZL01000215.1:0-687 GCF_002006495.1 Clostridium sp. BL-8 | reverse complement strand
AAGTTCTATGAGAAGTTTCAATAAAATCACCATTATCATAAATCTTTACATTTCTAATATGAGCAAAAGCAATTCTATTTCCAAATTCTCTTATCATTGCTGGTACATCATTATTAGGGTTTGAACCTATAGCACCACTACAAAGAGTAAGACAATTGTATGGATTATCAACAAGCTTTAACAATCTTGCTAAATCATTTCTGTCTTTAACGATTCTTGGTAGACCAAATATTGACCAAGGTGGATCATCCGGATGAACCGCCATCTTAATATCATTGATTTCTGCTACTGGTATAATTTGTTCTAAGAAATACTTTAAGTTATTCCATAAATCTTCTTCTGTCACATTCTTATATGCTTCAAAAAGCTGAGTTAAATTCTTTAATCTTTCTGGTTCCCAACCTGGCATTGTTAAATCTGGATTTGATGCTATCTTGTTAACCAATTCCATTGGATCTATATCAGTAATTCTTGCCTTTTCATAAAAAAGGGCTGTTGATCCATCTTCTGTCTTCTTATATAAATCTGTTCTTAACCAATCGAATACTGGCATAAAATTGTAACAGATTACTTTTACACCAACCTTAGCTAACTTTTCTATTGTTCTTTTGTAGTTTTCAATATATTTATCTCTAGTTGGAAGTCCTAACTTAATGTCCTCATGAACATTAACACTTTCAACAACAT
>NZ_LZZL01000214.1:0-687 GCF_002006495.1 Clostridium sp. BL-8 | reverse complement strand
AAGTTCTATGAGAAGTTTCAATAAAATCACCATTTTCATAAATCTTTACATTTCTTATATGAGCAAAGGCAATTCTACTACCAAATTCTCTTATCATCGCGGGAACATCGTTATTAGGATTTGAACCTATAGCACCGCTGCAAAGAGCAAGGCAGTTATATGGGTTATCAACAAGCTTTAATAATCTTGCTAAATCATCTCTATTCTTAACTATTCTTGGTAATCCAAATATTGACCAAGGTGGATCATCTGGATGAACTGCCATCTTAATATCATTGATTTCAGCTACCGGTATAATTTGTTCTAAGAAATACTTTAAATTATTCCATAAATCTTCTTCTGTCACATTCTTATAAGCTTCAAAAAGCTGTGTTAAATTCTTTAACCTCTCTGGTTCCCAACCTGGCATTGTAAGATTTGGATTTGATGCTATCTTATTAACTAGTTCCATTGGATCTATATCAATAATTCTTGCCTTTTCATAGAAAAGAGCTGTTGCTCCATCTTCTGTTTTTTTGTATAAATCTGTTCTAAGCCAATCAAATACTGGCATAAAATTATAGCAGATTACTTTTACTCCAACCTTAGCTAGCTTCTCTATTGTCTTCTTATAATTCTCAATATACTTATCCCTAGTTGGAAGTCCTAACTTAATGTCCTCATGAACATTAACACTTTCAACAACAT
>NZ_LZZL01000213.1:0-839 GCF_002006495.1 Clostridium sp. BL-8 | reverse complement strand
TTAGCTACATATTTCTTTAGTTCATCTAATAATGGATCTGGACTTAATTCCATTACATTACCATCATCAGCTATTCCCATTAAATATCTGCACCATCCTGCAATAACAAGTGGAATATATTTAAGGTTTTTAGGATCTAAATCTGCTCTATCTCTATAAGCTTTAATTGTTTCTCCGAATCTTATACCAACTTTTTGAGATGTATCTGAAGCAATTCTTTGAGGTGTATCAGGTATATATGGATTTGGAAGTCTAACTTCGACTACCTCTTTAATAAAGTCTTCAGGTTTTAATATTCCTGGATTAACAACAACTGGCATTCCTTCTTCGTATCCAATCTTTTCTACTAATTTCTTTAAAGCTGGATCCTTCATCTCATCTGCAATTAAATTAAATCCAAGTAAGCATCCATAAACTGCTAAAGAAGTATGTAGTGGATTTAAACAAGTAGTTACCTTCATTGTTTCAACTCTTTCAACAGTTTCTCTATCTGTTAAAAATACACCTGCATCTTCTAAAGGCATGCGGCCATTTGGAAAATTATCTTCTATTACAAGGTATTGAGGTCCTTCCGCATTAACAAAAGGTGCAATATAAGTGTTTTTGTTAGTTGTTACAATATTAGTGCTCTCAAAACCATCTGCTTCTAATGCATCTTTAACGCTTTGAGATGGTCTCGGTGTAATTTTATCTATCATACTCCAAGGGAAAGATACTTTTTTAGTATCATTGATATATTTAAGAAAACCTTCATCAACTAAATCATTTTCAATCCATTTTTTTATCATTGTTTCCATAGCATTGTGAAGCTTCTCACCATTTTTTGAACAGTTATCCAT
>NZ_LZZL01000212.1:0-828 GCF_002006495.1 Clostridium sp. BL-8 | reverse complement strand
AAACTCTTGAAGTTGTATCTGCTGCAGCATCCATAGTCTGTATTGTTCCATTATATGTTTGATCGCTTCCATCAACTGTAACTGTAGCTGCTTGTCCTATTTTCACACTACTTATTTTTTCTTGTGGTACCTGAATTGTTGCATATACAGATGATATATCATTAACAGTTGCAAGGGCTGTACCCGTTGCTGCCATTTGTCCAACATTCATATTTTTACCACTTATTGCACCACTTATTGGTGCCTTAATTACTGTATTAGCTAAATCGCTTTGATACTTTTCTAGCGTTACCTGCTGTGCTTGTATATTGGCTTTCGCTGTTTCAATATTTGCTTGCGCTGTCTGAATACTTGCATTTCCAGAATCATAATCAGCTTTAGCAGAATTTAAAGTTTTTTCTGCTGTTTCAAGATCTGTCTGTGATATAGCTTTGTTATCAAAAAGAGTTTTTTGTCTGTCATAATTACTCTGAGCATCATCTACATTAATTTTCAATTTTTCTAGAGCTACTTGTGCTGAATTTAATGACTGTTCTGATGCCTGTTCCTGTTTTTCATTTACAGCTATTGAAGCTTGCGCGGTTTTTATATTATTTTGTGTATCCTGGTCATCTAAAGTTGCTATAGTATCACCTGCATTTACATATTGTCCATCTTCAACTGATACTGAAACAATCTTTGCTGCAAGCTTACTTGTTACTGTTCCTTGCTGATAAGCTTCTAAAGTAGCTTTATATGTATCTCCCGCATTTTTTTCTGTTGTCTTAGCAGTCTGAACTTCTACTGAAGTTTTACTTACTGTAACTTGAGTCGTCTTGCCTTTTGAAC
>NZ_LZZL01000211.1:0-1221 GCF_002006495.1 Clostridium sp. BL-8 | reverse complement strand
TTAATTTTATTATTCTACTATGCTAGTAACAACTCCAGAACCTACAGTTCTTCCACCTTCTCTGATAGCGAATCTTAATCCTTCATCCATTGCGATTGGTGTGATTAATTCAACGTTCATGTCGATGTGATCTCCAGGCATTACCATTTCCATTCCATCTGGTAACTTTATTGATCCTGTAACGTCTGTTGTTCTGAAATAGAATTGTGGTCTATATCCATCAAAGAATGGAGTATGTCTTCCACCTTCTTCTTTTTTAAGTACGTATACTTGACCTACAAACTTTGTGTGAGGGTGTACTGAATTTGGTTTTGATAATACTTGACCTCTTTCAATATCAGTTCTTTGAACTCCTCTTAATAATGCTCCGATATTATCTCCTGCTTGCGCTTCGTCTAATAACTTTCTGAACATTTCGATTCCAGTTACTACAACCTTCTTCTTTTCTTCTGTTAATCCAACGATTTCTACTTCGTCTCCTACATGAAGTACTCCAGCTTCAACTCTTCCTGTTGCAACTGTTCCTCTTCCTGTAATTGTGAAGACATCTTCGATTGGCATTAAGAATGCTTTATCTGTTGCTCTTTCTGGAGTTGGGATATAGCTATCTACTGCTTCCATTAAGTCCATTATTGGCTTAATTGCTTCTTCATCTGTTGGGTTTTCTAATGCTTTTAATGCTGATCCTGTTATTACTGGAATATCATCTCCTGGGAAGTCATATTCACTTAATAATTCTCTTACTTCCATTTCAACTAATTCTAATAATTCTGGATCATCTACCATATCTGCTTTATTTAAGAATACTACTATATATTGGATACCTACTCTTGATCCAAGTAAGATATGTTCTCTTGTTTGTGGCATTGGACCATCTGCTGCTGATACAACTAAGATAGCTCCATCCATTTGTGCTGCTCCTGTGATCATGTTCTTTACATAGTCAGCATGTCCTGGACAGTCAACGTGAGCGTAATGTCTGTTCTCTGTTTGGTATTCAACGTGCGCTGTATTGATTGTGATTCCTCTTTCTTTTTCTTCTGGAGCCTTATCAATATCTGCATAGTTAAATGCTTCTGCAAATCCCTTATTTGCTAATACTGTTGTGATTGCTGCTGTTAATGTTGTCTTACCATGGTCTACGTGACCTATTGTTCCAATATTAACGTGTGGCTTACTTCTTTCATACTTTGCTTTTGCCATTATAATTTTCCTCCCTTT
>NZ_LZZL01000210.1:0-799 GCF_002006495.1 Clostridium sp. BL-8 | reverse complement strand
ATGCTAAATTGCTGTATATTCTAATATGGTTTACCATAAATATTCTGTACCATATACATTCTGAAGAATATTACCATATAAGAATATATATTCTGAGCCATATCACCATAAATATTCTTAAGAATATGCTTGAAAAATGCGGCTCGAGAAGGTTTCGACATAAAAATATTATTGATTTTTAATGTTATTTTGAGCTTAAAACATGTATCAATAATAGCAGCAGATAGAGTTTTACTCATCCAGGAGCATGCAGTCGTTAGCGTCACTTGAAGAAGTGAGTGTGTTACGGATGCTAGCTATCGGATAAATTTCTTTGAAGCTGCAAATAAATTATTGTTATTTAAATGTGGGGGATGATCTCTCAAATATATTTGCAATGGAATTGATAAAGTAGCTGAAGATTATATTAATAAGACTACGGAGATTGTAAATAGCTTTTCTTTTGAATAAAACAATGTCAAGTAAGATATATTGCAAAGAGAAACCAAGGTTCATGTGACCTTGGTTTTTAAACATGAATATTTTAATAATCTAAAGAAATATAATCATAAATTTTCTTTAATGTAATTTTCTTTTTAAGGCAAGCTGTTGAGTAACACATATTTTTATAGTACGCATAATCTTGAATAGTATTATTTTTAAAGAATATAAAATCAATAAGTTCTTTTTCCTCTTCAGTCAAATTATTTATGGCCAGCTTTAAAGCTTCAGAATCACATCTATCACAAAATAAATCTTCCAGGCTTATATCTTGAGAAGGTAAATCTTTTTCAACATCAGCATGAAGGCTTAAAGCATC
>NZ_LZZL01000209.1:0-828 GCF_002006495.1 Clostridium sp. BL-8 | reverse complement strand
AAACTCTTGAAGTTGTATCTGCTGCAGCATCCATAGTCTGTATTGTTCCATTATAGTTTTGATCACTTCCATCAACTGTAACTGTAGCTGCTTGTCCTATTTTTACGCTACTTATTTTTTCTTGTGGTACTTGAATTGTTGCATATACAGATGATATGTCATTAACAGTTGCAAGGGCTGTACCTGTTGCTGCCATTTGTCCGACATTCATATTTTTACCACTTATCACACCACTTATTGGTGCCTTAATTACTGTATTAGCTAAATCACTTTGATACTTTTCTAGAGTTACATTTTGTGCTTGTATATTTGCCTTCGCTGTTTCAATATTTGCCTGTGCTGTTTGGATACCCGCATTTCCTGAGTCATAAGCAGCTTTAGCAGTATTTAAAGTTTTTTCTACAGCTTCAAGATCTGTTTCTGATACAGCCTTACTGTCATAAAGGGTTTTTTCTCTATCATAATTCTTCTGAGCATCATCCACATTTATTTTTAAACTTTCCATAGACACCTGTGCTGAATTTAATGATTGTTCTGATGCCTGTTCCTGTTTTTCATATACAGCTATTGAAGCTTGCGCGGTTTTTATATTGTTTTGTATATCCTGGTCATCTAAAGTCGCTATAGTATCACCTGCATTTACATATTGTCCATTGTCAACTGATACTGAAACAATCTTTGCTGAAAGCTTACTTGTTACTGTTCCTTGCTGATAAGCTTCTATAGTAGCTTTATATGTATCTCCTGCATTTTTTTCTGTTGTTTTAGCAGTTTGAACTTCTACTGAAGTTTTACTTACTGTAACTTGAGTCGTCTTGCCTTTTGAAC
>NZ_LZZL01000208.1:0-1051 GCF_002006495.1 Clostridium sp. BL-8 | reverse complement strand
TTTACAATTTGCTATTCATTTTTATTTATACATAACTTGAGATGATTCCGAACTAACTTTTCCTCAAGTTGGTTCGAGACCATTATGTCAACATTCATTGAATTGTTAACATTTTTATGCTTAATACTTTTTAAAAAAATATGGAATTAATAAACGGAATATTATAATCCTTGAAGCCAATTTTCACAAAGTTTTGGCCAGATTGCTACCGTAGGTTCATCCTCACCTAATCCTAAACCATGGGGACCTTTTGAGAATATATGTAAATCAAATGGTTGATTTAGCTCATTTAGTGCTTGAGCAAAAAGTAAGTTTTGGCGCTGAAAATTCCAGTGATCGGTCGCTGTAATCCATAGAAAAGTCGGTGGTGTTTTCGCTGTAACATGTTTATGATTTGAAGTAAAGTCTATAAATTCATCCACTGTAATATCTTTTGTTAATAAAGAATCTGGCGGCAATTTTTCCTTAGAAAAGGGTGCTGTCTCAGCATAACATAAAATTATAGCATTAAGTTTAGAACTCGTTTGATCAATCGGATCGTTAAAATCTGGTTCTCCCAAAAGCATCGACATAATTTGCGCATTTCGACTATCCGGTTCTATACTTCCATTATCAAAACGAGTTCCTACAAAAGCGGTGAGATAACCGCCAGCTGAAAATCCTATCATGCCGATCCGTTCCGGATCAATATTAAATTCTAAGGCATGATACCGAATATACCTAACCGCTCGTACTGCATCTTTGGTTGACGTAAATGGAGTAAAAGGAGCAACCCGATAATTTAAAACAAAAGCATTTATTCCTATTTGATTTAGCCATTTTGCAATCGGTTTTCCTTCATTAGACGCTCTAAATTGAAATGATCCGCCCGGGCAAACAATAATTGCAGGGCGGGGTTTCTCCCCTTTTAATAAATAAGGGGTCAGGGTTGGTAACCCTTCGTTATTCAAGTCCCCAATAGTAGAAATTAAGTCGGCATCAGGAACATTTTTTTCCCAAAGTTTTATATCTTTTAATCTCATCGATATTATCCTCCCATTTTAATCTGCGG
>NZ_LZZL01000207.1:0-938 GCF_002006495.1 Clostridium sp. BL-8 | reverse complement strand
TCACAACTTTCGTTGTAACTTTATGTTTTTTCTTGTCACCCTCAAGCGACTTACTTAGTATATCACTTGCTTTAGACCTTGTCAACAACTTTTTTCAAATCTTTTAAAGTGCTTATTTTCTAAGTCCTTTATTAATTTCTTTCAAGTTGTTACCGCCCTCAGCGACGTGTTTTATCTTACCATGATACTTTATACTTCCTCTGTAGTATTTCATACTTTATTTAAGATTAACACTGTGTTTATGTATAATTCTCATTCTATCTTCTCTTTTCACATATTGATACACACGGCAATGTTGGTCTTTTGAAAATTCACTTATATTATGATACAAACAGATCGCGGGTCTAATTTATTATTTGTAAGCTTTAGCTTATGCTACACACAGTTATAAGTTATAAATCTAGTTCATATATTTGATATCTATATAATTAATCCAACTTTTAGTTACACTAATTCTTCTTGCTTCTTTTAAATCAGATAATATAAACAAATGTACTAACTTTAAAGAATATGAATATCAAATGCTTTATTTATATAAATACTACTTTAATATATTTAAGCTATTATTGTTATTTATAAATACTTATATATATGTTGCAGTTAATTTTCTGTATTTTGCATCTGTATATTTACTTAGCGGATAGGCATCTTAACTATAACTTTATTATTGCAGCATATATAATAAAAAAACTAAAAACCTTTTTCTGATTTATCTAATAGCTTTAATAATGTAAAAAATAATATAAGAAAAGCCTAAAGTCGAAAAATGTACTTAGATACCGCTTCAACTTTAGACTTAATAAAATCACACATAATTAAAAATTTGAATTCTTGCAAAGTAAAATGCAAAATTTAAATTTCAGTAAATCTACTATATATATTAAATTTGGTGGCTCACCCGGGAATCGAACCCGGGACACCATGATTAAAAGTCATGT
>NZ_LZZL01000206.1:0-936 GCF_002006495.1 Clostridium sp. BL-8 | reverse complement strand
ATGCTAAATTGCTGTATATTCTAATATGGTTTACCATAAATATTCTGTACCATATTTATTCTGAAGAATATTACCATATAAGAATATATATTCTAAGCCATATCACCATAAATATTCTTCAGAATATGCTTATAAAATGCGCTTTGAGAAGATTTTAATATAAAAATATTATTGATTTTTAATGTTATTTTAGAGTCTAAAACATATATCCATAAGAGCATCGGATAAATTTCTTTGAGGCTACAAATAAATTATTGTTATTGGAGTGTGTATGCTTATGATTAAAGATAAAAAATGAAACCCGACTCGTATTCACTCGCTGGGGAAGTTCGAAGAACCAAATGCAAGATTTGGATTCTCACTTCAAATTAATTCAGAAGATAAAGAAGTGTTTGACAAGAAGCAGATTGCTCTTGCTATTAGAAATTCAACTTTTGGTGATGAGCTGTCTTGTTCATTAATAAACGATGGAATATTAAATAAATGTGAAGGATGTTCTCTCAAGTATATTTGTGATGGAATTGATAAAGTAGCTGAGGATTATATTGATAAGACTACAGAGGTTATAAATAACTTTTCCTTTGAGTAAAAAATATAAATTAGATATATTGCAAAGAAAAACCAAGGTTTATGTGACCTTGGTTTTTAAGCATTGACATTTTAATAATTTAAAGAAATATATTCATAAATTTTATTGAAAGTAACTTTCTTTTTGAGGCAGGCAGTAGAGTAACACATATTTTTATAGTACGCGTAATCCTGGATAGTATTGCTTTTGAAGAATATAAAATCAATGAGTTCTTTTTCCTCTTCAGTCAAATTATTTATGGCCATCTTTAAATCTTCAGAATCACATCTATCACAAAATAAATCTTCCAGGTTTATATCTTGAGAAGGTAAATCTTTTTCAACATCAGCATGAAGGCTTAAAGCATC
>NZ_LZZL01000205.1:0-955 GCF_002006495.1 Clostridium sp. BL-8 | reverse complement strand
GTACCTCCCCATAATGCTGCCATATGGATTTCTCCATCTTCTTTTACAGGAAATAAAAAATATCATCTATTTTAGAAAGGTATGTGCAAACATGATACTTTTCAACAAGCCATCTCCCACATCCTGTATGATCAACATGTCCATGTGTCAAAACCAGTTTTTTTATTGTATCTGGATTCCATCCCGAGTCTTTAATCGCGTCTACTATTGCCTCAAAAGCTTTTTCTGCTGGCCAAATAGCATCTACCACTATTAAACCATCACTCGTCTTCAATACAAAACAATTTGTTTGCCCTTGTGTAACAATTAGCAAATCGTCAAAAATCTTAGCATGAGTAAAAAATGACATGTCCTCCATTGCTTTTATTGTTTCTTTTGTAATAACTGGTTTATTTAATCTATTCATTTAATATACACTCCTCTGCACAATATTAATTTTATAGTTGCACAGAGGTTAATACATTCTTTGGATGCATACGTAAAAAGACTTCATGATTTTACCTTCTCTATATATTACTACAGGTCTATTCATTATATAAATAATTTTACTATATATATTATAGCAATATTTACAATTTCTTAATATGTATTACAAACATTATTTATGTACAAAAAAAGCACCTTTTTAGGCACTTTTACTATTTATAATTTATTCTCTAATACATAATTTCATGTAGCCTCTTATTGCCTTACGAAAGCCGAAGAAAATTAGTTCTATACTATAAGCTAGAATATAAACATTACCTTGATACAAACCCTATACAGCTTGAAATTGAAATAAAATAATCCTAGAAAGGTCTTCTCCAGGATTATTTCATTTATACAATTTACCATAAATGGGATAACTATAAATACATATAGTTATTATACTACAGCAATTTTATGCATAAATTTTTCAGCATTTCTTTCAAATCCATATTTCTCATACAACCCATGTGCATTTTTAGTAAGTAAA
>NZ_LZZL01000204.1:0-1203 GCF_002006495.1 Clostridium sp. BL-8 | reverse complement strand
GTAGGACGTTGCGAGGTAAGATAAAAGATAGCTGATATGGCTATCTTTTTTATTTAATACAGAGTTATTTTTAATGATATTATCAATCAGTGCCATTGTCAGTCAGAATGACTGGAAAAAGCTCGTTAAATATTTTGATTCCAAGCTTTTCAGAAAGTAGATCAAATACCTCAATTACACACTCTTGAGTTTTTTCAGCAAGTGCAAAAATTAGCATTAGATAACAGTTGCGGAAAAGCATAGTTAAAAAGACTTGTTTGCTGTTCCCACGACCGCCCTCCACAGTGTCCATTTCTACAACCTGAGATTCTGGTTTGGTTTTAAGTAGGGTAGAAAAGTCGTCATAAGTGCGACCTATACGAAATTCCCTTGCAGAAAGGCTAATCCTTGTACCTTTTTTACGTTCCTTACATTTGTAGCGTACGCGACGCCTTAAATCAATGTTCTTAGCGGTAAAAACACCTTTATCGATATAGTTATAAAGCGTCCTGCGGCAGCAAGGTATTTCGTGACCGTGATGGGCATAAATATGAGCGACTGATTGTCCTTGTTTAAGCAAAGGTGAAATTATATTATCTAGTATAGTGATGCCAGCTGGAGATTGATTAATTCCGTCTCTGCATGAAACTAAAAGTTCCTGAGAAGCCATATCAGCCTGTTGTGCAGAATAAAGTGCGTGTTGAAGTGTACACCTTTTAATCTTTTGGCAACCGTTGCAGACATAAGGAGCTTTTTGAATTTTAGGACATACTTTTATAGTGTAATCAGGACAAAGTTCTTTACAGTCTGCTTCGCGGGAAGGATTATAGCAGCTCTTGCAGAGTTTAACGCAATCCTTTCTTTCACATAAGAAGCGAATCTGACAGTTTTTTTTGAGGGCACATGGAAGCTTTGCTTTAGCTCCATCTCTCTCAGGAAAATAACGATATTTTTTAACTTCTTTTGCAACAGTGCTAGGATGTTTTTTATCTTTCTAGCGATAGCAGCAAAGGATTCACCGTCTAATAGACCTTTTTCAATCACAATGCGTTGAGTTGTTGTTAGATGTTTACAATTATAATTCTTATTCACTATAATTACCTCCAATAATATTAGAGGAATCCACTTAAATATAAATTGTATCACCTTGTATCAAAAAATAGTGCAATACTAAAGTCATTAATCAAGAATTTAGTATTGCAATCAAGAAGTTACTTTTTCATT
>NZ_LZZL01000203.1:0-1182 GCF_002006495.1 Clostridium sp. BL-8 | reverse complement strand
TGGAATAAAAATGTATGTGATTTCGGTAAGCTACCACATAAGTTTAATTTTAAAGTTAGATATCTATATACTCAAATAAAACTTTTATAGTTCCTCCACAAACCATCCCGAGCTTTGATGCTGCTGAATTTGATAGATTATAACTTTCTACAAATGACTCTTTCCTTTTAATAAGGTCTATTGCTAATTCATAAACAGCATTTTCTACACTTCCTCCACCTATGGTTCCACTAAATTCTCTATTTTCATATATGAGCATCTTAGTTCCAACTCCTCTAGGAGATGAACCTTGCTTTTCAATTATCGTTGCAAGCACCATAGGTTCTTTTCTATTACAAATTGAATCTAAAATATCTTCTTCTATATTTCCGGCTTCTATTTTATTCTTTTCTAAGATCATTTCCCCAGCAATACTTACAGCTATCTCTGCTGGAGTCTGTCCCCCGATATTAAGACCAATTGGTGTATGCACCTTTTCGATCTGTTCTTTTGTATATCCATTTTCCAGCATGTTATTAATGACAAAGGCAACCTTACCCTTGCTGCCAATCATTCCAACATAAAAGAAATCCTTTGTTAATATCTTTTCTAAACATTTCCTATCGTCTTTATGCCCTCTCGTAACAATAACAAAATAAGTACTCCTATTAGGTTTTACTTCTTCTATTGCTTCATTGAAATCTTTACATAAAACTCGATCTGCCATAGGAAATCTTTCAGCATTTGCAAACTCAATTCTATCGTCAATTATAATTGTCTTAAACTCAAGCATCTTTCCTATATTACATAAAGGCAGGGCAATATGTCCTCCACCACAAATAACCAGATTAGGTTTATCCAAAATATATTCTATAAATACTTCCGTCTCATGGTCTAATACTGCTGTATGTGTTCCTTTATTTAAATCAACATCATTTAAAATTTCTTTCCAAAACTCTGAAATACTTTCACTCTCAATGAATATAGTATCTTTGCTCTTTACGAGCTTTTCTCCCGTAATACCTTTCCCATTGTATGTGCCACACATTATTGTAATAACATACGCTTCCCCATTTATCTTCAATAACTGTGCTAATTTATTATAAAAAAATTTTTTCATGGCTTTGCCCCCTTCACAATTATCTATAAGGTCAATTTATCTCCTTGCCTGATGAAAAATATTCAAGGCAACCTTGGACCTGT
>NZ_LZZL01000202.1:0-1082 GCF_002006495.1 Clostridium sp. BL-8 | reverse complement strand
TCTATCATTCTATTGTAAATAATATGGTTGAAGATGAACTACAAAATGCCTCCGAACATGAATTGGAGTTTTTGTCAAACTTTTTGTCGACCCTGATAAACAAGGTTAAATTTTTTAATGAAAATTTTGATGAATAAAAATTTTAGGCAAGCGTATGGTTGCTATACTCATTCTTATTATAATTAAGTTAGGCGGTGTTAACATGAAAAGAAAAAGATCATCAAAGCCATATATGGCTTCTGATAATAGTGAAATAAGTGAGCGGAGGTATAAGCAAATACTTGAAGCTGATGAAAGGACTTTGTGGGTTATCTATAATTCTTTAGCCTCATGCGTTCCATTTGGTTTTTACCCATATGAATGCCCAATATTTCCACCAGTAAATTCTTTTAATAAATAATAAGTTGGAAAATAATAAAATTGATAAACTCTAAAAAAGTAAGATGAATAAACAATTGTATCCATGTGTATGGCTACTATACTCATTTTCAGTATAATTAAGTTAGGAGGTACTAGCATCAAAAAGAAAAAATCATCAAGGCTATATATGAGTTATGATAATAGTGAAATGACTGAGCAAAAGTATATACGTAAAATACTTGAAACTGATGGACGAAGTTTATGGGCTGCTGAATTGAGTTTATGGGCTATATATAATTCTTTAGCAGCATGTGTTCTCTTTGGTTTTTACCCATATAAATGTCCAATATTTCCACCAGTCAATTCTTTTAATAATAAGTTTGAAAATAATAAAATTAATAAACTCTTAAAAAAGCAAGATGAATAACTGATTGTATCCAAGCGTACAGTGACCATACGCTTTTTGCCTATAATTTTATATAAAGGATTAGTCGTATATTAAAAATATGAGTTATTCTTGGAGAAAAAGCCTATTCTATAAAGTGAAGAATATTTAAGCGTTATATATAAATTAAAGGTATTATTTTCACCATTTAAAACGATGCAATGAGAGGCTCTAAATATCATAATTAATGTAAAAAGAGACCATATCACACTTTAAGGAGAAACTATATAAATGAATCAATTACATAACGAACGCGAAAGAACCTATATTCAAAAAT
>NZ_LZZL01000201.1:0-1211 GCF_002006495.1 Clostridium sp. BL-8 | reverse complement strand
TATCTTCAAGGAATGCAAAATGGTAAAGCATCAAAAACTCATAAAATAATTAATAGTATAAGCAGAGGTATTAACCCATATGCAAACTATGATGAATATTTAAAGGTTGGAGCAAATCCAGAATTAAGATTTATAGTATCAAATACTACAGAAGCCGGAATAGCTTTTGAAGAAAACGATAAACTTGAAGGTGGATGCCAAAAAAGCTATCCAGGTAAATTAACAGCTCTTTTATACAATAGATTTAAAGCTTTCAATGGGGCTAGTGATAAAGGTTTAATAATAATACCATGTGAGCTTATTGATAGAAATGGTGAAAAACTAAAGGAAATAGTATTAAAATATGCTGAAATTTGGAACTTAGGACAAGATTTTATTAACTGGATAAATGAAGCTAACACATTCTGCTGCAGCTTAGTAGATAGAATTGTACCAGGATATCCAAGAGATACAATAGATGAAGTAAGAGCAGAATTAGGATATGATGATAACCTAGTTGATGTAGGTGAAGTATTCCACTTATGGGTAATTGAAGGACCACAATCAATAAAAAATGAATTACCAATAGAAAAAGCAGGATTAAATATCAAAGTTGTTGATGATATGACACCTTATAGAACTAGAAAAGTAAGAATATTAAATGGACCACATACAGCAATGGTACCAGTAGCATATCTTTATGGATTAGATACAGTAGGAGAATCAGTAGATCACGAAGTAATAGGAAAATATGTACATGAAGTAATTTATGATGAAATAATTCCAACACTAGATTTACCTCATGAAGAATTAGTAGAATTTGCAGATGCAATAATTGAAAGATTCCAAAATCCATATGTAAAACATTACTTAATGAGTATTGCATTAAATTCAATGTCTAAATATAAAACAAGAGATTTACCAAGTTTAACAGAATACTTAAAGAGAAAAGGAGAACTTCCTAAGAAATTAGTATTCTCTCTTGCAGCATTAATTGAATTCTATAAAGGAAAAAGAGGAACAGAAGATATTAACCTTTCAGATGATGAAGATATCTTAGAATTATACAAAAACGTATGGGCAAATTATGATGGAAGCACTGAAGGCTTAAAGAAAGTTGTTACAACAGTACTTGGATACGAAAAGAACTGGGGAAGCGATTTAAATAAAATAGCAGGTTTAACCGACAAGGTTACTGAATACTTAGCAATAATTGAAAAAGCAGGTATGAA
>NZ_LZZL01000200.1:0-1334 GCF_002006495.1 Clostridium sp. BL-8 | reverse complement strand
TTTAAAACTATATCTCCTAATAGAGATTTAGGCTTTAGTTTTTCATCTTCATCTAGTGATTTTTCTAATTCTAAATCTAATATTTCACCTAATCTATCACTTGCTACTACTGCACTTTGCAATTGTGGCTGTAAATTTATCAATCGTTCTATTGGTCCAATATAATATGCAAGTAATGCATTAAAGCTTATTAATTCTCCACTTGTAATTTCTCCTTTTAAAACCAAAGCACCTCCAAGCCACAAAATACATACTCCAAAAATTCCTTTAACAGTATTAATTAATGTATCTTGAAGATTATATGCATACCCATACTTAAATAAACTTTTCATAAATTTCATGAATTTATTTTCTGTTTCTACCTCTACTTTTTTTTCTCCATTAAAAGCTTTTACTGTCTCTATTCCTTGTATTGATTCAACTAAATAAGATGTCAATACTGCATCATCTTCCATAACATCTCTATTTACCTTTTCTAATTTATTTTTAAATCCAAATACTAAAATTAAATACAAGCATATTGGTACTGAACAAACAAAAAATAACGTTGAACTTTGAATGTATAAAATAATACCTCCTACAATTGCCATCAAAACATCAATCATTAAAGTTAATGTTGCTGATGAAATTGCATTTCTTATTTTCCCACCATCATTAAACCTAGAAATAATTTCCCCAACTTTTCGTGTACTAAAAAATTTCATAGGCAAATTAATCACATGATTATAATAACCTAGTAATAAAGGAATATCTATATTTTGTGCCATGTATATAAGCAGTATACTTCTAAAAAATTCAGTTAAAACCTTAAATGCAGCAAGTACAAGCATTGCTATAGATACTGATAATAATTTTTGACTTAAATTATTAGGCAGTATATCATCTATTAAAAATTGAAAATAAAACGACCCACCTATTCCAAAGAGCGTTATTATTGCAGATGATATAAATATAGCTATTAGCAGACTTTTTTGAATTTTAATCAGCCCCCAAAATCGCTTAAAAAGACCTTTAGTCTGGTCTCCTTTTTTAAAATCAGCCGTTGGAACCATTAATACTAATATACCAGTCCATATGTCAAAAAATTCTTTAGGCGTATACTTAACGATTCCTTTAGCTGGATCTGCAATCATAATACTTTCCTTAGTAATTTTATGTATCACAACATAATGCAGCAATATATTCTCAACAACTACATGTGCAACTAAAGGAGTTTTTAAATCTTCAAATATTTCTTCATTATTAGATACTTTCACCGCCTTAGCATCAAAACCTAAACTTTTAGCAGCTTCCACAAGTCCATAAACGGATGTTCCTTCTGAATCTGTTCCAGC
>NZ_LZZL01000199.1:0-1206 GCF_002006495.1 Clostridium sp. BL-8 | reverse complement strand
TAGCAAGCGTTAGCTTGAGTACTTTATCATACCATAATAATAAAAGAAATTATGACGATCATTAAATACAGTGATGATTGATTGCGTATTTTTGATAATCCCAAAGTTTAAAATCCATATTATCACCTTCTTTCTTTGAACTTCATAAGTTTAAATATATATCTCCAAAAAAATATTGACTATGATAAATTATCGTGATAAAATAAAAAATTAGCAAAAAAATTCTAAATGTGATATACTAAATATATTATTCAATTTAGGAGGAGATTTTTTGTTTGATATTGGAAATAAAGTGGTTTATCCAACCCAAGGAATAGGAATAATAAGTAACATTGAAAAAAGAGAATTTAAAGGTGAAAAGCAAGATTATTATAAAATAAAAATTTTTAATAATACCATGACATTAAGTTTACCAGTTAGTAGAGCTGGTGTATCAAACCTCAGATTAATAAGTGATTCAGAGGCTATAGATATAGGATTAGAAAGTATTAATAATGCTATGTCAGAGACGAACGACTATACGGAATATACATCAAAAGAGCGAATGGATGCTAATTCAAAAAGGATAAAATCAGGATCACTCAGAAGTACTCTAGAGATTATATATGATCTAACTCAAGTTAAAATAAATAGTAAATTAAATGCAACAGAAAAGCAGGTTTTAAGAAATGCGGAAGATTCTGTAATCAAAGAAATTTCTTATGCAAAAGAATTATCAATAGAAGATTCAACCAATTTATTAAAGAATGCAATAAAATATTAATTAATTATAATAAGGTGATTTTGTATAACATCAGCATAAAATCACTTTGCCTTTTCTTCCTATTTACATATTCAGCATTACTTCCTTAATAAACAAATCTACTTTTTCAACTGTATCTATACATTCAACTTGAAATCCAAGTTTTCTAAGCTCTCTAGCCCTATATTCTTGAATTTTTCTAGCTTTTTTGCCTAGTGCATTAAGTTCTACAAATATTACTTTTCCACCAGGTAAGAGCACCATTCTGTCTGGCACTCCTATTACTCCAGTTTGATTCCACTTATAAGCCCTACCACCTATTTTATCTACTTGTCTTTTTAAATAATTTTCAATCCTGCTTTCTTCCATCTTTATCCCTCACAAAGGCTCTCTGAGTTCTACTTTCAACCGGATCAGGATTATTATAGTTTAAATCCACATCCATCAAGCACCATACTCTATCT
>NZ_LZZL01000198.1:0-1350 GCF_002006495.1 Clostridium sp. BL-8 | reverse complement strand
ATTTTGCCTTCTCTCAATTTTTCATTTAAAACCCATCCGATTATACCATCTTTCTTAACTAGAGTTTGTGTACTTGATTTTTCTATTATAGAAACTCTATCTCCTTTTTTAACAGAAAGATAATAATCTGTACAATCATAACAGCACATTCCTTCCTTAGTTTTAAAAAGTTTGTCATTTTTCACCCAAAGCTCATGATTTGAAGAAATATGCCTACATAAACTGAATTCTTTCCCCTCTTTTAATACCTCTATTGCATTATCCATCCATGAAATCTGAATTGTATTTGAATTTGAAGCTTGCTCTTCTACAATTTCACCTATTAAGAAATCATCAACTGCATCAAAAGTAATATTTCCATCACCATTAATTATTAGTGCATTCAACTGTCCTTCCGATTTAATCATATTTCCGCCATCAATACTGATAATTTTTTGTTCCTCGTTTATAATTGGATTGCAGCAGCCTCTTTCTTTCCCATAATTTGCCGTTGGCCAATGTCCAACAATCACATATTTAGAAAAAACTAATCCTTTCTCAATAAATGCATCATTTTTGATAACCTCACTAATATGTTGCTCTTCTAAATTATCAGACGTAATACCTGCATGAGCGAAAATAAATTTCTCAGTTTCAATAATATGAGGTAATTGTTCTAACCAATTAAGCTCATCGCTAAAATTTTGTCTTATTTGTTCTTTAATATATTTAATATCTGATTTTTCATCTACTTCAATTGATAACTCCTGACACATTTCATTTAAAATGCTGTTTTTTCTAAACATCATATATCTTAATAGATTTTCATCATCAACTTCGCTTTTTATATCTTCCTATACCGTGTCACAGTTTCCACTAACCACATAAACTTCCCTTATCCTTGATATCTCCATTATGTATCTTAAAGTCTTTAAGTTCATCTCACCCTTTTCAATTAAGTCTCCAACCAAAATTAAAATATCTTTTTCAGTAAAACATATCTTTTCTAATACTCTTTTAAAGGCACTTAAATTTCCATGGATATCACTTATTGCTATAACTCTTTTATCTTTTTCAACTAAAATTCTTTTTACTACTGCTTTCAAAATCTTGCCCCCTTATTTATATTAATTAAATACATAACCTAAAATTCCATCTTTTCTGTTTTCTAGTTATTTTAGCCGCCTTGATATTTTCATTTATTTTAAAATAAACTTCAAAGCAACATCATCTCTCTTAAAAGTAGTCATATTAACACCTTCAAAGAAAATCTTCGTCACTTGTGGTACGGTTCATCTTTCATTATCCTAAACTTTATTTATCATTTAAATATTTTTTATCTAGTCGAATGAAGTTCACATTATAGACATA
>NZ_LZZL01000197.1:0-2534 GCF_002006495.1 Clostridium sp. BL-8 | reverse complement strand
AAAGAGGAGATGTTAGAGAAATGAGATTTTTTTTAGACACAGCAAATGTAGAACATATAAAAGAAGCAAATGAAATGGGAGTAATTTGTGGAGTAACAACAAATCCATCGCTAATAGCAAAAGAAGGAAGAGATTTCAATGAAGTAATAAAAGAAATCACAGAAATAGTAGATGGACCAATAAGTGGAGAAGTAGTAAGTGAGGATGCAGCAGGAATGATAAAAGAAGGAAGAGAAATAGCTGCAATCCATAAAAATATGATAGTGAAAATACCAATGACAGCAGAAGGACTTAAAGCAACAAAGGTATTAGCAAGTGAAGGAATCAAAACAAATGTAACATTAATATTTTCAGCAACACAAGCTTTACTTGCAGCCAATGCAGGAGCAACATATGTAAGCCCATTCCTAGGACGAGTAGATGATATATCAATGATAGGAATGGATTTAGTTAGAGATATAGCAGAAATCTTTGGAGTACATGGAATAGAAACAGAAATAATAGCAGCAAGTGTAAGAAATCCAATTCATGTAATAGAAGCAGCAAAGGCAGGAGCAGATATAGCAACAGTACCTTATAACTTAGTAATGCAGATGATAAAACATCCATTAACAGACCAAGGACTTGAAAAATTTAAGGCAGACTGGGCAGCAGTGTTTAACAGTTAACAGTAGAGGATGAAAAGCTTGTAGCTTTTCTTGAAAATATATTTATATAAAAGTGAGGTAAGAAATGAGTAGAGAGTTAGATAAATTATCTATTAATGCAATAAGAGTATTATCAGCAGATGCAATAGAAAAATCAAAATCTGGACATCCAGGATTGCCACTTGGATCTGCTACAATGGCATACACTTTGTGGACAAAGATGAATCATAATGGAAAGAATCCAAATTGGGATAACAGAGACAGATTTATATTATCAGCAGGACATGGTTCAATGCTTGAATATTCATTATTACATTTATTTGGATATGGACTTACAGTTGAAGATTTAAAGAACTTTAGACAAATAGGAAGCCTTACACCAGGGCATCCAGAATACGGTCATACTAAAGGTGTTGAAATTACAACAGGACCACTTGGACAAGGTATTTGTAATGCAGTGGGAATGGCTATTGCAGAAGCACATTTAGCAGAAAAATTCAATAAGCCAGATTATAACATAGTTGACCATTATTCATATGCAATTGTTGGTGACGGATGTCTTATGGAAGGAATTTCAGGAGAAGCATCATCACTTGCTGGAACCTTAGGTCTTGGAAAATTAATTGTATTATACGATTCAAATAATATTTCAATTGAAGGAAATACAGACATAGCCTTTAGAGAAGATGTAGGAAAGAGATACGAAGCTTATGGCTGGCAGGTATTAAAAGTAGCAGACGGAAATGATATTGATTCAATAGAAGCTGCAATAGAAGAAGCAAAAGCAGAAACAGCTAAGCCATCAATTATAATAGTTAAAAACCAAATAGGTTTTGGATGCCCTGCAAAACAAGGTAAAGCTTCAGCTCATGGAGAACCTTTAGGTGCTGATAATGTAAAAGCTATGAAGGAAAATTTAGGCTGGAAGGCTGAACCAGCATTTTACGTACCAGACGAAGTGTATACAAATATGAATGAACACATAGAAAAAGGTATAGATAAAGAAACAGCATGGAACAACTTATTTAAGGAATATGAAAAAGCTTATCCAGAACTAGCAAAAGAATATGGAATTTGGATGAGTGGAGAAATCGATAAGGAAAGCTTATTAAATAATGAAGAACTTTGGAGCTTTGATAAAGAAATGGCTACAAGACAATCTTCAGGAATAATGATAAATAGATTAGCTAAATTAATTCCAAACCTTATAGGAGGATCAGCAGATTTAGCACCATCAAATAAGACTCATATGGATGGTCGTAGCGACTTCTCAGCAGAAGACAGAAGCGGTTCAAATCTTCATTTTGGAGTTAGAGAACATGCGATGGCAGCTATAACTAACGGTATGTATGCTCATGGCGGACTTAAGGTATTTTGTGCAACATTCTTTGTATTCAGTGATTACATGAAGGGTGCTATGAGATTATCAGCTCTTATGAAACTTCCAGTAACTTATGTATTAACTCACGATAGTATTGGAGTAGGAGAAGATGGACCAACTCATGAACCAATTGAACAGTTAGCAGCACTAAGAAGTATGCCAAACATGACAGTATTTAGACCAGCAGACTCAAAGGAAACAGCAGCAGCTTGGTATTATGCTGTAACTAATGGAACTACACCAACATCATTAGTATTAACAAGACAAAACTTACCGCTATATGATGGATGTCCAAAGAGAGCATTAAAGGGTGGATACATTCTTAAAGATTCTAAGAAAGAAACACCAGACGTACTTTTAATGGCATCAGGATCAGAAGTAGAATTAATCTTTAAGGCAGCAGAAGAACTCTCAGCTAAAGGAATAGATGCAAGAGTTATAAGTATGCCAAGCTTTGAGTTATTTGATGCCCAAGAGGAAAGCTATAAAGAGTCTGTAATGCCAAA
>NZ_LZZL01000196.1:0-1534 GCF_002006495.1 Clostridium sp. BL-8 | reverse complement strand
GGAAGGAGTGTTACCTCTATGCCATCATCACGAGATGCTAGTTCATTCCAAATCTTTGATTTGATTGAACGAACTCATTAAATCACTTTAGCGATTTATACTCATTCAAGTGAGACTATACTTACATACATAAAACCATATCAAAACTTTAGCTATTCTGTATTGTTATGTCGAATAATTGTCTCAACAAGATATTATTATACATAGTATTAGTTATTGTGTCAACACTTATATTAAATAAATTCTTAATTTATTTTTTTAGAGTATTCTTTTATTAAATCTACTGACTTCTTAAATTTATCTAGTTCTTCACCTGTCATGTGTATTTCTACAACTTCCTTAACTCCATCTGCATTTAAAACAGCAGGCACTCCGCAGAATACATCATTTTCACCATATTCGCCTTCTAATAGCGTAGAAATTGGCATTATCTTATTCTCATCATTTATAATCGCCTTAATTATTCCTACCGCAGCAGTAGCTATCCCATAATACGTTGTTCCTTTTCTATTATACACTTCCCAACCTGCTTTAGCTGTTTCTAAAACCAATCTATCTAAATCTACATCTCCAACTCTATCTTTGTTATCTCTTAATATTTCATAAAATGATTTACCACCAACAGTTACATGAGACCACGGTACCATTTGCGAATCTCCATGTTCCCCCATTGAATATCCCTGTACACTACGCGGATCCACATTTAATAAATCTCCAATAAAATTTTTTAATCTAGCTGAGTCAACTGAAGTTCCTGTTCCCATAACATGACTTTTTGGTAATCCAGATATCTTATAGACATGATATGCTATCATATCTACAGGATTCGAAATAACAATAAAATGACCTTTAAATCCACTTTTCATTATTGGATCTACAATAGATTTTACTATTTTAGCTGACAATTCTAATGTATCTAATCTAGTTTGGCCTGGTTTAGGAGGTGCACCTGCTGTTATAACAACAATATCAACATCTCCACATTGCGAATAATCTCCTCTTACAACTTTCGTATTTCTATTTAAGTATTCAATACAATGATTCAAATCCATTACTTCTCCAAGCGCTTTTTCTTCATTTATGTCAATCATTAATATTTCATCACAAACGCCTTGTGTCATTAAACTAAATGCTGTACTTGAACCAACTAATCCTGTTCCTATAATTGCAACTTTACTTTTTTTTAGCCCCATTTTAACCCCATCCTTTTTATTATTATTTAAGCTATATTAGCTATTAATCCATACGTATTTGCTTTTTGCCATAATACATTGCAGGAGTATTATGCATGACAAATAAAGATATTTCAACTATATATTATAATTATAAATCCAATTTTTTCTTAATAAATTTGCTTAATTAATAAATTAATTGCGATTATTATATACAATTGCCTAAAATATATTATTAAATTTTGCATTTAGGTAATAATGTATAAAAAGGCAAAAAAAGATTGCTAAAAAATTTAGCAATCTTTTTATGGTGCGTCATCAGGGATTCGAACCCTGGACACCCTGATTAAGAGTCAGGTGCT
>NZ_LZZL01000195.1:0-1558 GCF_002006495.1 Clostridium sp. BL-8 | reverse complement strand
TATTTATGGTAAACCATATTAGAATATACAGCAATTTAGCATATATTCTAAGCAAGAATACCAGTAAAGGAGGACTCTCATGTCTGAGTTTAGTTGTCTATTTTGTAGAGTTTGGCGAGCCCACCATCTACAGTTTCGCGGTAATCGCTACTCATATCCAGGCCAGTTTCATACATGGTCTGTACAACCAGATCAAACGATATCTTACGGGTGTTTGACAAGAAATTTGCCAGACTCAGCACATTGATAGCTATCATCGCAGCCACGGCGTTCCGCTCGATGCAAGGAATCTGGACAAGTCCGCAAATCGGATCACAGGTCAACCCCAAATGGTGCTCCAACGCGACCTCCGCTGCATACTCAATCTGGTCGATACCCATTCCAAACAACTCTGAAAGAGCTGCCGACGCCATGGAGCAAGCACTACCAACTTCCCCCCTGACAGCCACATTTAGCACCGCTGATGGATGCATTCTGCTTGATTAGGTTGCCAATTAGACCTCCAACTGCCAGAGCCCGGATGATCTGTTCGTCCGTCACATGTTTCTTCTCTTGCATATAACTGAGCACTGCCGGCACCACACCGCTTGCGCCACAGGTTGGGGCTGTTACGATTGTACCACCGGCGGCATTCTGCTCGCTGACAGCGAAAGCATAAGCACAGACAATCCTGTTTTCCCGAGTCTCCGGGCTCTCATCGATATGCCGCTGGTTATAAAGAAATTTCGCCTTTCGTTCTACGTTGAGACCGCCTTATAGAATACCTGTGGATGTAAGCGCTTCGTTAATCGAATGCTTCATAGCATCCCAGATTACATAGAGAAACCCCAAAATCTTTTTGCCTTCGCACTGCTCGATATACTCGCTTAGGCTGATATTGTTTGCTTTACAGATGCTGCTGATTTCTGCAAAGGTATTTTCCTTATATATATCCGGTGCCAACATCTCCTCACGCCCATCGATAACTATATCCCCGCCACCGACACTTACAACACGCATGGATGTTGTTTGCCGCCCATCTTTGTAAGCTAAAAAATCAATGGTATTTGGATGAGGCAGAATAAAATCTGCGTGGGTAATAAATTCAATCTCAATTGGAACTGGTGACAGTACCTTAATAATGGCCTTGTCAGTCATATGACCCTTTCCCGTTTTTGCAAGGGAACCGTAAATCAATACTTTTCCAAAATTATCTTCATCCTTTCCATCACTGTTTTTCTATTCAAATACCCAAGATGACTTCAAAAATTGTATGACTTGCACTCTTGAAAATAATTTGCTATTAATTGATCATAATATGCTCCCCTAACATAATAATCTAAGCATGCATCTTGTGAATCAAGCCTAAATTGATTTTTAAGGCTGTTTTCATATGCCTTAAATAAAGAGAGCGTTACCTTACAAAAGCAGTTTTTTAGCTTTTCCCCTACTATATATCATCTCGTCACTATATAAGAAAATTACTTGACAAAAGTGTATAGCAACCATATACTATTGCTATGAATAAATTTATAAATAACAAACATCAAATTGCATATAATTCTATGGACTTAGCGTT
>NZ_LZZL01000194.1:0-1569 GCF_002006495.1 Clostridium sp. BL-8 | reverse complement strand
GATATAAGTTTAAAAAGTGGTATGATATGATTTGGATGGAGAAAATTATCGGAGAGCATTCTGCAAATCCAAAGCCAGTTATTTCAATATCAGAATTGCACGAATTACATTAAATTGAATAATTCGGAGGTATAAGTAGTGGGGAAAGAAGTACAATCTGAAAAAATTATTGAAATTCCAATTGATATCTTAAAAGATGCTTTGTTATGTAAAATTAATCAAGAAAGTAAATTCAATATTACAAATTTAATTACTGAAAGTAATGGATATGTTCTTATGATTAGCAGCAAAAGAAGCATGAAATCATATGGAGAAAAAATCATTATCATTTTGGAGAGTGTTGATGAATATAAAACGAAAGTATATATTAAATCAAAGTGTGTATCAATAACACAGATATTTGATTGGAATGTAAATCAAGAAAATATTGATGTACTGTTTTCCATGATGAAAGTTTCTGAAAAACAAGAAAGTATACCTGATAAACTAAATATATCACTTAAAGAAAAATATCTAGAAAAGACTAATAAAAATATAAATAGGAATCAGGATAATCTAAAAGAAGATAAGCCAATGAAAATAGATAGTGTTTCATGTATTTATTGTGGCGGCCATGAAAGTGTTAAAAGAGAATGTAGTGGAATTGTTGATGTTTATTCTGATAGAATTGAATTTAGGATAATAAAGAAGCAGTTTGAAGTACCCATTAGTGCGATAATAAATAATGAAATTGTTACATATGATCAAGTAGTGCAACGATTAACAGCCACTAGAATTATGTTATTTGGAATATTTGCTGCAGCAATGCCAAAGCGTAAGATGATTAATTCTAATTATATTGCAATAGATTTTGAAGAATGTGGGGTAAAAAGTACAATTGTGTTTAGAGGTGATGGGAGCTTTTCCTTTAGTTCGTCATCTGATTTGATAGTGAAATTAAACAGTATAATATTAAAGTTACGAAAGGAATATGCAAAAACAAATATTAATTATAAAAGAAGTTATAAAAGTCTATAATTATAATATACAAAAAACTTTAAAGGCAATAAACACTTAAAAATGTTTATCGCCCTTATTTAAGCTACTCTATGAGAATCATCACTAGAATCTACTTCCAGAGCAACTCCAAGCTTTGCTGATATTATGGTATTTAGTTTATTAATTGAAGCTGATAGTCCATTTATTTGCTTTTCTAACCGAATCAGCAAATACGCTGAAACAGCCACAGGAAATCCATTATTAACTACCAAGTTAATTAAGTCATTTATTTCCATAACTTCATCACCTCCCATAATGGATATATGAGCATAAGCATATAATTTCATGGAATCAGATTAAAAAGTGATAAATTAATAGAAGAATATGCACCTAAAAAAAGCAGCTAGCATTAGCTATTAGAAAGTCTACATTTAACAGTGAGTTAAGATGCTCCTTGCAGGATGAAGGAATATTAAATAAATGCAAAGGATGTAATCTTAAGCGAACTTGCGATGGGATTGACGAAGTTTCAGAGGATTATCTAGAAAAGACTACTAAGGTTGTAAATAATTTTAGTTTTGAATAGTGTAA
>NZ_LZZL01000193.1:0-2066 GCF_002006495.1 Clostridium sp. BL-8 | reverse complement strand
TGATTCCAGTAGCACCAGTGTCGCCGGTAGGGCCAGTGGAACCAGTAACTCCAGTCGCCCCGGTGTCGCCGGTAGGGCCAGTGGAACCAGTAACTCCAGTAGCGCCAGTGTCACCGGTAGGTCCAGTAGACCCTGTAACTCCAGTGTCGCCAGTAGGTCCAGTAGAACCTGTAACTCCGGTAGAACCTGTAACTCCGGTAGAACCTGTAACTCCGGTAGCACCAGTGTCGCCGGTAGGTCCAGTAGAACCTGTGACTCCAGTAGCGCCAGTATCACCGGTAGATCCAGTGGAACCTGTAACGCCAGTTGCACCAGTATCGCCAGTAGACCCTGTAACTCCAGTAGCACCAGTGTCGCCAGTAGATCCAGTGGAACCTGTAACTCCGATTGACCCAGTATCACCAGTAGATCCAGTGTCACCTGTAACTCCAGTGGCACCAGTATCGCCAGTAGGTCCGGTAGAACCTGCAGCTCCGGTAGCACCGGTGTCGCCGGTAGTTGTATCACCAGTAGCCCCAGCAGGTCCTGTAATTCCAGTAGCGCCAGTGTCACCGGTAGGCCCGGTAGAGCCTGTGACTCCGGTTGCGCCAGTGTTGCCAGTAGATCCAGTAGAACCTGTGGCACCAGTATCGCCAGTAGATCCTGTGGCTCCGGTAGGTCCTGTAGTGCCAGTACTACCAGAGAAGAAATCTATGCTAAGAAATGGTCTTTGGCTTGGAACAGTCCATTCTTTAGAGAAGTAACCTATAATAGTATCAATTATATTTTCAATACCATTTAATGTTATACCAAAGTTTGTCGCTGGGTTATTGATCCAATCTATTACTAAATTAGTGATATCAATGCTTATATAATTACCAACATTTGCATCAGTGATAGTTATAGAATAGATTGTTGGATTTACTGATGGTGCATTATTCCATGTAACTATATTTTCTGAAAAGTCACTTACATTTGTAAATATACTAACGGTTTGAGGGGATAAAACAGCGTCAGGTAGATCTTTTCTAAAAACAAATAAGTTCAAGGAAGCGTTAGATACTGTATTTCCTGAAGGAACAGCATTAATTAAATCAAATTTTAATAAACTTCTAAATAAATCATTAGGTTGAACAAATCTTCCAGTAAATAGAAGGCTTGAAAATCCATAATTTGTGTTTGGGTTTAACAATGAGATATATGCATCTGCAATAGGAATGAGAATAGTAGTAGGCATTGCATCATCTCCTTAATTTAGTATAATACATATATATCCTTAGTTAATATATGTAAAATTGTGAAAAATGGTGTAGTACGATGAATAATGTCTAAAATTTATTTTAATAAAAATAGGTTTTAGACATCATTCATAAGATTAGAAAATACAAACTTTATTAGAAAGTAGAAATTTGTATTGAAATTTATTGATAGTGCGGACTATGATGATATGTAGAATTTTGATAGATGTACTACTATCTTAATTTTAAAGTTCTATATTATACATATGGACTTGTTATTTATTTGATTGTGCTTTATACAAAAGCTCTCTGCGTTACACGCAGAGAGCCGTTTTTTATACTAGTCTAATTTCTTAATAGTTAATTGAGAACCAACACCTGGAGCTAATGTCATTACTAAAGGAGTTGCTGAGTTATTTCTTAAAGTGATGACATCTCCGGCAGCAAGGGTTAATATAGCACTTCCAAATAATTCTCCGGTAGCAACTAAAGCTGTTATAGGAGTAGATGCATCAACAGTACCATTTACAGCAATTGCAATTTGAGAACCAACACCTGCTGTTATGCTGATGCCATAATTTATTTCATAAGTGCCGGCACTTGTTACGGTAATAGTAGTAGTACCAGGTGTATGAGTTACACCACTTAACGGTCCATTGTTAGAGAATGGAACGTCTGCACCACCAACAACAGTTGAATCAGCGATTGTTGCAAGTTCATATACATAACCATCTGCAGCTAAACCAGCACCAGTTGGTCCAGTATCGCCAGTAGGGCCTGTCGCACCGGTATCGCCAGTAGGACCAGTAACGCCAGTATCACCAGTAGGGCCAGTAACGCCAGTATCAC
>NZ_LZZL01000192.1:0-1583 GCF_002006495.1 Clostridium sp. BL-8 | reverse complement strand
AGCTGATGAAAGTTCTTAATGGGAGTTTGTTCCATTTACTGCTTGTCACGAACTTGTTTCGGGAGCATGCAGAAATGGCTGCATGCTCCCATTTAGAACTTTTCAGCGAGAATTTCATTAGTTCTGCGGAATAAAAATGTATGTGATTTCGGTAAGCTACCACATAAGTTTAAGTTCAAAGTTGGATATCTATATATAGTCCCTTAATCCTTCTTCATCTAAAATTATAATATTCTTTGTTCCTATTATCTTTATTAAATTCTCATCCTCAAACTTTTTTAATTTCCTGCTAATGGTTTCCCTAGTCACTCCAATGTAATTAGCCATTTCTTCTCTAGATATGGGCAGCTTTATAGTTATTGTATTCTTTGTAGTCTCCGGCTCTCCATATTGCTCTATTAAATCTGTTAACAAATAAGCCATTCTAGAATCCACATCGTTGGTCGCAAGATTTTGAGCTAAATTTTCTACTCTTGATAATCTTTCTCCTACAGTTTCTAATACCTTTAATCCAATCTCTGGTTTTCCCATCATTATTTCTTTCATTTCATCTTTAGTAAGTGTGCATATTTTTGCATTTTCTATTGCTTTAGCATTAAATCTATATTTAGAAGGCTTTATAAGTTCCAACTCTCCAAAAAAGTCTCCCTCTGAGAGTATATGTAATATTTGCTCTTTACCATCCTTAGTATATTTATATAATTTTATTTTTCCTTCATTTATAAAATAAAGAGTATTGGATACATTGCCTTCAGTAAAGATTACGTCACCTTTAGTAAATTCTTTATGATTAATGCTTCTTACAATTTCTAATAATTCTTCTCTATTTAAATTTTCAAATATAGGAACCTTGCTTGCACAAAGCTCTCCTCTGCAATTATTACAGCAATTACCACAATTTTTGCTCATGCTGTATTCCTCCTTTACTCACTTATTATTTTTATCCTATAGTTTAAAAATAATTCTTTACCTCAATGCTATAGCTGTTGTATAAATTTGCTCTTTTATATTACCAACTTGTTCTAATGAAGTCCGTAACATCTGTTACTTTAGCAAAATATAGATAAATAACTTTATATTTAAACTTATGTAATAACTAACCGAAAGGACAGGTACTCTGTTATTTCGGTTACATAAGAGAATACCTATCCTTTCTGGCATGGTGTACATATTTCAATTTACAACTTCAATTCTTAAATTGGACATCTATAGATATTTAACTAAAAAAATCGACCTAGCAATTCACTATCTCCAAGTAATTATTTACAAATATAAAGATAAATAAGTTGAGCTATAAAATAAACATGCTTACCCATTTACCAGGTTTTAATGGATAACTTCACTAGTTCACTAGAAATTATAAATATTTTTGTAACCTCAAGGGTCATAATATGAAGAAAACATTTAAAAATGAGTTGTTAAAGGTTCTTAAGCAGAGAACCCAAATCTATGATTTGGTGTGAATCCCTTACTCAGTGAACGGATGTGAGTCGAGTTTCCTCTAAAGGTTGTTCCACTTTAGCTTATCAAACTGAAAGTTGGAGCATGCTAAAGTGGATGCAACCTGCAGCTTAGAACCTTCA
>NZ_LZZL01000191.1:0-1997 GCF_002006495.1 Clostridium sp. BL-8 | reverse complement strand
TATTTATGGTAAACCATATTAGAATATACAGCAATTTAGCATATATTCTAAGCAATAAATACTAGTAAAGGAGAACTCTCATGGCTAAGAGAAAACAAAATGCACCACTTAAAAATGATTTTGCTCCTGATGAAAATGAAGAAGTAATAGGTTTTACCTCAGGACCACTTGCAGCTGGTAACTGTATATCATCTTTTTCTTTTGATGATGAAGCTGATGATATTAATGTAATTGATGCTGCTAAAAACTCTTCTGTCCTGAATAATACTTCTACCTTCTCTTCATCTGATACAAATAAAAGATCTATCTCTATAGCTGAAACTCAAATACCTAAGAATAATATTACACCTAAAAATTTCACTAAAACTTTTGATATATCTGATGATAAAATCATTTCAGATAACAGAAAGACTCCAGTTGCAAATGGCATGGCACCACCTATTAATGGTGAATACCTTGATACAAAAAGAACCTATATGCTTAGAGCTTCTACTGTTAGAAAAATTAATGAACTAAAGAGCATACATCCTGATTTAAATACTTATGTAAGTACAATAGTTGATCTGGCTATAGCTAACTATTATAATCACATAGTTAATGAAGGCGGCTCTCAGCAATAACACTATAAAGCCTTTATTCATAAATATTGTTTAATTATTTATCTTCCTTATTGTGACTTATTAATTTTCATCATATACCCTATATAGGAGGTGAACGATTATGGATTTAAATGAATTAGTTAATTCAATGGTTAATAATGGTTTTGCAATAGCTGTTGCGGCATATTTGTTAATCCGGTTAGAAAAACAGATTGACAACCTATCAACATCAATAAATAAATTAAATACCATAATATCTGCAAAACTTGGAGTAGCTATTGATACAGATAGTTCAGATGATGATTCTCATAAGGTTGCTTGAGAAAAAGACGATAAACATTATTTTTTCAATGTTTATCGCCTTTAAATTTATTTCTGTTTTTAATTTAGTTACTTAAATTCTTAATATATTAAATATTAAAATTGAGTAGACAAATTGGAATTTGTTCATTAATTGTAACCTTTTATTGTACTCAAATAATACTATAAATTATTTGAGGTACTATCTCTTTTATTACCCTTTTTCTATACATATGTTCCTCTTCAGTTCTTCCGCTATATAATGATTTATTTATCATTGAATTATCAGAAACATTAAAAATAGCTACTGTAGCTATTTTACATATTGAGCCAGCCTTAAATGCAGCCGCAGTCTCCATTTCAATAGTTTTGCAAGGAAATTCCATTATACTATCTAAATGCGCAAACTGAGCAAATATAGTATCTACGCTAAAATTATTAACTATAGCATAACTTACATCATTTTCTTTACATATTTTTTCTGTATTACTAATTAGAACTTGATTAAGTTGATTATCTGGATAGTATTTTTCGCCAAAGCAATCTTTATTTATATCTTTCTCCAAGTATCTGCACACCCCATCTCCACATATAGATAAATTGGGAATTACAATATCACCAATTCCTATTTTTGAATCTAGAGCACCAACTGAACCAATAAAAATAATTTTCTTGCATTTAGTATTACCTAAAGCCAATATTGCATCTGTACATACACTTGCACCGATACCTGTTTTTATAAATGTAACGTTTTTACCAAACAAAGTGCAATCCCACACCTTGACAGATTTATCTACAATCAAATCCCCGTCTATACCATCTAGTTTACTTGGTTCCCACCAAGGCGCTATAATAACAGTCTCTCTAATCAACTCATTAGTACACCCTAGTACAGACTGGCAAAGCATTTCTTTAGATGTACCATATTTTCTATGTCCTTCTATTAAAAAATTATACATACTTCCCCCTTAATTGATATAACTAATTTATTTACAAATTACAATTTGTTGATTTCGGGTTATGCTCATAATTTTTCCAATATATCATAACTCAATGTACGAAATACTTGACAATACTTTTGAAATCCCTCCTGCCCAA
>NZ_LZZL01000190.1:0-1932 GCF_002006495.1 Clostridium sp. BL-8 | reverse complement strand
CTAACCCAAATGGTTCATTTTCTTCAATTTTATCAGAACGCAATACTCCTCTTTGATCAAATATAATTACATTAACAGATTCAGGTAATTTTGTAGCCTGATATTGTAAATCAAAGCATCCTTGCCCTGGACCACCGTGCAACATTAATAAAAAGTCCTTGTGCCCTTTATCATAAATCTGAACATAAATTTTTTTCCATCCCTCATAGCTATAAACTGATTTTCCATTGGATTAGCTTCCTTTCTAATTAACTTTGTCACAATAAATGGTTCGTTATAATTTACTATTCTGAGTAAATTATAACATCAATTGTAAATATCACACTATTCAATTGTCAAAGAACAATTTCTTATTTTACTACTTCAAATCTACATACTACTCAACATTTTAGTATGGCGCAACAAAAAAAATCGCAAATTCATCTTCTGAATAATGCGATTATACAATTTGTTATTTAATTTTAGTAACTCATAATTTAGTAAGATTCTACATATATTGTTCATTAAATTTAATCATATAATTATTAAATTCATTTGAGGAATCTACTAATATAAAATTACAATTATTTAGTACCTCATTGGACCCTACATTTGTTTTTAAAACTTTTGTTGCTGTTATTCCATTACAGTTAGGATATTTTAAAGCCCAATCTATTAATAAAAATAATGCTTCTGTCATAAATCCTTTCCTTCTATAATTATGAGATATGCTATATCCAACTTCAATATATCCTTTCTCGTCTGGAATTCCTTTAAATCCTATAAAGCCTATTCCTTTCCCATTAGCCTTATTAATAATCAGCCAATATGTATACCACACATGAATATATTCACTCACCCTTTGCATTTTCTCTATTTTCTTTGATATTGCTACTTTAACAAAATCATATATTGCTTCTAATTCAATACGATTTTCAATATCATCAATTTCATCATTATTAATAGATACCAGTTCATTAAAAGATAAAGGTTTTAATAATAGTCTTTCTGACTCCAACAATCGTTTTCCTCCTTAATTCTCTTCATTTAATATAGTTTACATATTGTATAATATAAGAAAATTGTGAACTAAATATCAATTGTTTTATTTCATCTTGTAATGGAGTTCAACAAATTGATTGAATCTCCTTATCCCCTTTAACTTTAGTTCTAATTCAAAATCATTTTTTTTAAATAAAGGTATTCCATGACCTATTAGTGTAGGTGATATAGTAATAATAAATTCGTCAACTAACCTTTCTTTAATAAAAGAATTTAGAAGAACACCACCGCCAACAAGCCATATATTTCCTCCATCCAGCCTTTTGATTTTATTTGTAAATTCCACTACATCTTGATTAATAAATTCTACATTTTCATTCTTACCTTTTTCTGATTCAGAAAATACATAACACTTTTTATTCTTATAAGGAAATTCACCTTTTTCTTTTTCAATAATCCAGTCATAAGTTCTTCTACCAATTAGAATAGTATCAACTGTATTATAGAATTCAGAATATCCATTATCTCCTTCACCTTCAGTTTTAAACAGCCATTCCAAGGAATCATCTTCTGTAGCTATGTAACCATCTAAACTTGTCGCAATATATAGAACTAATTTTCTATTGTTGTACATCTATAAACCTCCATATTTATAAAATTCAATCTAATTTTAAAACACAATTAGTGAACAATAATTTACTATTCCGCATTAATTATAGCATATTTTGTAAAAACGCATTATTCAGTTTTCAAAGAACATATTTATAATTCGCTACTTCAAATCTGCATTAGGTGCAGCTGCACCTAGTCTACATACTGCGCAACATATTAGTACTGAGCAACATTTTAGAATGACACATTAAAAAAATCGCAAATTCAATTTTGAATAATACGATTTTACAATTTGCTATTCATTTTTATTTATACATAACTTGAGATGATTCCGAACTA
>NZ_LZZL01000189.1:0-2373 GCF_002006495.1 Clostridium sp. BL-8 | reverse complement strand
TTTTCATGTGTCTTAAAGGAGTATTTTTAAAGGTGAAAAAAATAGAAAAAAGTGTACTAGATAAAATTCTATGTGTTTATAATGAGCTATATGAAGCGGAAAAGAAAATTGCAGATTATGTTATAAATCAAAAGGAAAAAGTTATTGAGATGACAGTTTCAGAATTAGCAGCTCAAAGTAACGTCAGTGAAGCCACCATAGTTAGATTTTGCAAGAAATGTGGAATGAAAGGTTTTTATGATTTAAAGATAAATATAGCTAAAGATATGGTGAAATTAAAAGATAGCACTGTGTCTAATAAATTAGACTCTAATAATATAGCGCAATCGCTTCAAAACATCTTAGCTAATAAGATTGAAGAGTTAAAACAAACTATTTCAATGATGGATGAAAAGGAAATTAAAAAAATACTGGATATTATTAAAAATGCAAGAATTGTTCAATTTGCAGCAGTGGGAAATACAATACCGGTTGCAATGGATGGAACATATAAATTCAATCAACTAGGAATATGTTCTGTAACTAATACAATATGGGAAACCCAGCTTGCATTTACATATACACTAACCAAAGATGATGTAGTTATAGTGATATCAAATTCAGGGTCAGCAAAAAAACTTGTGACTTTATTGGAGATTGCAAATGAAAGAAAGGCAACAACCATATCCATTACAAATCATGAGAATTCTCCAGTAGCTAATGAAAGCAAGTATCATATAAACACATCGACTAGAGAAAAATTATTTTTAGATGAATTTAGCTTTTCAAGAGTATCTGCAATGGTTGTAGTAGAAGTTTTATATTTACTCTTAACTCAAGATAAAAAAGATTCATATAATTGGATTAGTCAACATGAACAATCTATAGCAGATGCGAAAGTATAAAGTGAAACTTAGCTTCAGAGGGAGTTTTAATCTCCAACTGAAAGTTAGTTAAACTTATCTATGGTCGTCCCACTGTTATCTTTCGATTTAGAATATGGGAATATTACAGTGGCTAGACATCAGAAAAAAGAGAGGATGAGGAAAATGAAAAATATAAACCTTGGAAAATGTGGAATTGAGGCTTCAGAAATTGGACTTGGATGTATGAGAATGGCTGGCATTGAAAAAGGAGAGGCAGAAAAAGTAATTAAAACATCTTTAGATGAAGGAATTAACTTTTTTGACCATGCAGATATATATGGAGGTGGAAAATCAGAAGAAGTTTTTTCAGAAGCAATTGATATGAATTCATCAATTAGAGAGAAAATGATTATTCAAACTAAATGCTCTATTGTTCCTGGTGTAATGTATGACTTTTCAAAAGATCATATTTTGAATTCTGTAGATGGAAGTTTAAAAAGATTAAAAACAGATTATGTAGATATATTATTGCTTCACCGTCCAGATACACTTATGGAACCCGAAGAAGTTGCAGAAGCTTTTTCAAAATTACACAATGCTGGAAAGGTGAAATATTTTGGGGTTAGCAATCATACTCCAATGCAAATAGAATTGCTTAATAAATATTTAGACAACAAAATAATTATTAATCAGCTACAATTCAGTATAATGCATACTGGAATGATAGATTCAGGATTAAATATGAATATAAAAAATGATGCTTCAATAGATATGGATGGAGGGGTATTAGAATACTGTCGTCTTAAAGATATAACTATTCAAGCTTGGTCCCCATATCAATATGGATTTTTTGAAGGTGTATTTTTAGATAATGATAAATTCCCAGAGTTAAATAAGAAGATTAATGAAATTGCAGAAAAAAATGGAGTAACTAATACTGCAATAGCAACTTCATGGATACTAAGACATCCAGCAAAAATACAAACCATTGCTGGTTCAATGAATTCTAATCGTATTAAAGAAATATGTAAGGCATCAAATATAACTTTGACAAGACAAGAATGGTATGAAATTTATTTAGCAGCAGGAAATAAACTACCATAAGTTAAAATTAAAAGATATGTATGGATGATGTTTAATTAACAATGACATTAAACTGAATATTGTAATTAGAAAATAGATGAATTATGAAATGTAAACCAGGAATAGTTATATAATAGTATTAAAAACTATTCCTGGTGTATCTATAATAGTAAAATGTAGAATTTTAAATGTATAAAAAGTATACTGAATTTAATATAATCATATCAAATTTAGATAATCTCATGGCTTTTTGGATTGATGATAAGATAAAAGACGTCGCTGAGAGCGGTAAACAGCTTAAAAGAAATTAATAAAGTATTTCAAAATTAAAAAGCTTTAAGAAATTAAAAAAAAGTTGTTGACAGGATTTAAATGCGATGATATACTGAGTAAGTTGTCAGAAACGACAATAAATAACAAGTAATTACAACGAAAGTTGTGAAAG
>NZ_LZZL01000188.1:0-2446 GCF_002006495.1 Clostridium sp. BL-8 | reverse complement strand
TATTTTCTGTTCAATTTTCAAAGACCATTTTCTTTCACAACTTTCGTTGTAATTTTTTATTTCCCATCGCCTCAAGCGACTTCCTCAGTATATCATTTGATTTGAACCTTGTCAACAACTTTTTTAATCTATTTAAAAGAGTTATCTAGGTTTTTCAAAATACTTATGTCCCTCAGCGACGTTTCTAATCTTATCATATATATTCACAAACGCAGTTTCACAATACTTCCTATTTAATTAATTTATTTTCCACATAGTTTGCAATTCATATATAATTCTCCATAATTCTATTAATGATACACCAGGAATAGTTATATTATTTATTGCTATATAATTTGTATTATGCTTACTTTTTAGCAAAATATTCTATCACTTTAATTCTCGTATAAATAATTAAGATGAGTTTCATAACTTTAAATACGAAACTCACCTAACTTTGTCTAATAATTGGTATGTACTACTATTTAAAAATATCCCTTATATCTTTTTAAATAATAACTCGCCTATTTTTTATTGTTATATCCTATCTTTTCTAAAATAATTAATGCCGTATCTTCAATTGCTCTTTCTGTAACATCAATTGTTTTGCAACCTATTTTCCTCATTATTTTATCTGCAAAATCTAATTCCTCTAAAACCCTAGCATCACCTGCATATTCAATATCTGATGTAATTCTATGAAATTTATCTAATCTTCTTTTTCTAATTTCAATCAACCTAAGAGGATTTATAGTAAGTCCAAACACCTTTTTTCTATCAATTTCATATATTTCTTCTGGTACTCCTACCTCTGGCATTAATGGAATATTTATAGCCTTTATTCCCTTATTGGCTAAATACATGCATAAAGGTGTCTTTGATGTTCTCGAAAGACCAATTAAAACGACATCTGCATTTTTTAACCCTCTATAATCTTTGCTGTCATCATATTGCATCGCGAACTCCATAGCTTCAATTCTCTTATAATATGCTTCATCAGTTTGACGCATAGCACCTGGATTATACGTAGGATGAGTTTTTAATATAGTAGCTGCTACATTGATTATTGGACCTAATACATTCATAACCAATATATTTTTTTCCATTGCTTTTTGTGTTAAATGCTCTCTTACATCAACAGTAATTATTGTTGATACTATTATTACGTTTTCACAATTATCAGCTACATTCATCACATCCTCAACATCTTCTAACTCTTTCACGTATGGAATTCTTTTAACCTCCACCTTTTCTTCGAATTGACTTGCTGCTGCAATCGCTACTTGATGTGCAGTTTCTCCTATTGAATCTGATACTGCTAAAATTGTTAACATAAGCTTATCCCTTCCTTCTCATATTTTCATAATACCTCTTTTATACTTTAAATATTTCCTTAGTAAAAATATGTAACTTCTATAATTCTTTAAATTACATATTTGTATTCTTCTACTTTTATATTAACCTAAACTTACTTCTTTTAATAGTAGTGAAATTTTCTTAATCATATGTTAAACTTTAATATAAATATACTTGGAGGTAATTACATGAAAAATAAAAAAGTTTTGACTATAAGTATTCTTCCTATAATGTGGGTTCTATATATATTATTTGAACTTATTAGTGGCAGAATTACTGATTTTCAAACACTCTTCTTCAATATAATATTAATTCTATTATTTGCACTAGTTGGTTTGTTTACTTATGAATTAGGAGAAAAGCATAAACGCGGATTTAATGCTAGCATATTATCATCTTTATTTTTTCTTCTTCTTTTAATAGATCAAGGAATAAAACTATCAATAAAATTTTTATGGTTTAATACTGATTTTCCTATAATTAATAACATGTTATATTTTAACCCTATAATTAACACCAATGGTTCTTGGTTAAATGCTAGATTTGGTACATCTGTTAGTTTTCCAATTTTAATAGCTTTAAATATAATTGCTATATTAGTCTTCATTGAAGTCTATAGATATTATCTGCATAATGGAAGAAAAGATTTTTGGGCTGATATGTGTTTTACTTTTGTAAGCTGTGGCGCCACCTGCTCATTAATTGATAAAGTTTTTTATGGAGGCAGTTTAGATTTTATTGGTATAAGTAATTTGTTTATTGCAGATATAAAAGATTTATATATTAATCTTGGTATATTATTTTTCGTTCTTACCATGTTTAATAATGGATACTTATCATCTGGAGATGACACTTCTTATAAAGAGGATCTTCAATCACTAAAAAAATTTCTATCATTTATCAAAGACGATATATTACATAGATTTAAATCTTTTTAATCAATCTCCTAATTTAAATTCAATAAAACAAAAAGAGCTTTTACTTAATGTAAAAGCTCTTTTTTATATAAATACTAAGCAAGTTCTAAATAAAAAAAAATTACTTTGATAAAAGTAATTGGTGGCTTACCCGGGAATCGAACCCGGGACACCATGATTAAAAGTCATGTGCT
>NZ_LZZL01000187.1:0-2301 GCF_002006495.1 Clostridium sp. BL-8 | reverse complement strand
TGATGAAAAATATCCATGGCAACTTTGGACTTGTTATTTATTTTCATGTGCCTAATGAAAATAATTTAAGGTTGGTGATAATAAAAAATGAGTGATAAATCTTTAAAAAAGATAATAAAGGCTAAAATAAAAGCAAATAAAGAACTTACTGAGGCTGAAAAAATGAGGGAAAAAGTTAAGTATGAAATAGCGGAAGAACTTGGATTAATTGATAAGGTTAATAGAGAAGGCTGGGGAGGCTTATCATCGGAAGAAACTGGGCGAATCGGCGGGATAATGGCTAAACGAAAGAAGGGAAGTATACAATAAGCCCTTGGAAAGTAATTACTAATTTGACTAAGAAAATAATTACGATATAATATACTAGATGAATTAGTAAGTTAAAGTAAGGGCGTGATAAACTACATGGCATATAAAGAATTTGCAAATATATATGATGAATTAATATATGAGGATATCAATTATGATAAAGTTGCAGAAAAAGTTATAAAATTATGTAATGAGAATAATATAGATTTTGAAGATTATTTAGATTTAGCCTGCGGAACAGGTAATGTAGCGGTAAGGGTAGCAAAATACTTTAAAAATATATATGCAGTGGATTTATCAGATGATATGCTAAATATAGCTTTTGATAAATTTAAGAAAAATAAAGTCAAAGCAAAAGTAATACGTCAGGATATGAGTGAGTTAAATTTGAATAGAAAATTTAATCTTATAACTTCTGTTTTAGATTCTACTAATTACATAACAGAAGATAAAGATTTATTTGATTATTTTTCTAGTGTATATGAACATTTAAAAGATGATGGATTATTTATTTTTGATATAAATTCATATTATAAATTATCTACAGTTCTTGGAAATAATATATATACTTATAGTTCAGAAGAAATTTTTTATACATGGGAAAATTCATTCGAAGATGATGTATTAAATATGTTTTTAACTTTTTTTGTTAAGACAGAAAATGACCTTTATGAGAAATTTGAAGAAGAACATTTTGAAAGGGCTTACACTGAAGAATACATAGAAGAGGCCTTAAAAAAATGCAAATTCAAGATTGTTAATAAATTCGAAGGGTATTCGGATAAAGCTGTAAAAGAAAATAGTGAAAGAATACTTTATGTTGTAACAAAATAATGTTAAACTGATTAGATTCGGTAAAAGAATTTAAATGGATAAAACAATTTTAATTTAAATGAATTAGGAGATGAATTAATTATGCAAGATAAAATAGTTAGAGCAACGGCTAAAGGTGGAATGGTACGAATAATAGCTGGTATTACAACTAATTTAGTAAATGAAGGATGTAAGATACATGAGTGTACACCAGTGGCAGCAGCAGCGTTTGGAAGAATGTTAACTGCAGGAGTGTTAATGGGGACTACCTTGAAAAATGAAAAGGAATCAACAACCTTAAAGATAGATGGAAAGGGAGAAGTTAAAGGAATTACAGTAACAGCCAATAGCAAAGGTTTTGTTAAAGGGTTTATTGGAAATCCATATATTGATAGGCCTCTAAATGAAAAAGGGAAATTAGATGTTGGCGGAGCTATTGGAACAGATGGCATTTTATATGTAATAAAAGACTTAGGCTTAAAAGATCCCTATGTAGGACAAGTACCGATACAAACTGGTGAGATAGGAGACGATTTTGCATATTATTTCACTGTATCTGAGCAAACACCATCAGCAGTATCACTTGGTGTATTAGTTGATAGAGATTTATCTATAAAAGCCGCAGGAGGCTTTATAATTCAAATGATGCCAGGTGCAGATGAGCTTCTAGCAGATGTTATAACTTATAGATTAGAAGAAATTCCACCTATAACTACTATAATAAGTGAAGGGAAAACAGCCGAAGAAATTTTAGAGTATATTTTTGATGGAATGGATTTAAAAATATTAGATTCCTTGAACCCTGAATACAAGTGCGACTGTTCTAGAGATAGAGTTGAAAAAGCTTTGATCTCTATTGGAAGAGAGACACTTAAAGAAATATATGATGACAATAAGACAGAAGAGATTGTATGTAATTTCTGCAATACAAAATATGAGTTCACAAATGAAGAAATAGGTAAATTATTAAATAATAAGTAATAAAATTTAAATCAATGAAAAGAGGGCATGTATTTTATTAAAGATGTATGAATTTTAGAAGATTAAACTAGAATTCTTATAACAATAAATGTATGTCCTCTATTTTGATTATTTCTAAGGTACAATAACATTAAAGCACCATCAAATAAATAACAAGTCAATTTACCTCCTTGCCTGATGAAAAATATTCAAGGCAAC
>NZ_LZZL01000186.1:0-2266 GCF_002006495.1 Clostridium sp. BL-8 | reverse complement strand
AGAAAGATGGTATAATCGGATGGGTTTTAAATGAAAAATTGAGAGAAGGCAAAATAGATAGAGAATAGTGATTAAAGACAGTAAATACTTCTCGTTCAGGAATAGACGATGATATAAAAAAAATATTCCTCTAAATGAGTATCTTTTACAATATGGTGGTCATATAGGGTATTATGTAAGAAAGTCTGAAAGAAACAAGGGATATGCAAAAGAAGAATTAAGACAAGCATTGATTTATTATAAAGATTTATTACATAGTAATAAATTTTTATTAACTTGTGATAACGATAATTTTGCTTCTCAGAAAACTATTTTATCAAAAGGAGGAAAAAAAGAAAATTAAGTATTAATTAAAGGAGAAAATCGTGTTATTGAACGATATTGGATAACCTTATAAATTGTAATTTATTGAAAGATTATATAAAGAGGAGAAAGAAAATGACTGAAATACAAATGTGGAATGAATATATTAAAATTAACATGAATGCTAAAGATTACGAGGCATGGTCATTTGGCGGAAATGCACCTGACATGCCAGATTTATTGGCTGAATTGGTATTAAAAGGGATTAAAACTGCAACAGCTAGTGCGTATCCTTGTTATGTTGCAGAAAATGCTCCATTGCCACCAGTTGGCGGATACAATTTGATATTAAATACAAAAGGAGAAGCTGTTTGTATCACAAAAACCATAAAAGTATATATTGTACCTTTTAACCAAGTGAAGGAGGAACATGCATATAAAGAAGGGGAGTTTGATCGTACACTTACATCTTGGAGAAAATGTCATTCTGAAATTTTCTCTATGGAGCTAAAAGAGATTGATCAAAAATTTACAGAAGATATGCTTGTTGTTTGTGAAGAATTTAAGGTTGTATACCCAATAATATTAGATAACTAGTGACTTTCAAATTCCTATTATTCATATACTCAGTAGGCTAAGAATAGGAAGCTAAAAAATGGACACATATCTAATGAGTGTATTAAATACCTTAGTTATATGAAGCTAGAGTAATAATTTGATCGAGTTTGGCTTTATCAGGTAATAAAATATAAAAAGTTTAGTTAGAGAATAGGTGATTAATATAAAGAATGATAATTACGGTGTTTTTTTTTCAGTGTTGTAATATTTGTAGGAATGTTTATTTATATAAATAAAAAAATGGAAAAGAATCAAACAGCGATTAATAAAAAACTTAGGTTTGGAATTATAGTTTCATCAATAGTAATGGCATTGCCGTTTATATTTATACCAGCTTCTGATTTTTTATCTAATGCATTACAGAGGTTATTTAAGTTAAATGATAAAATTATAACCATAGTAACAATTTTTATGACTTTTGCTCTTGGTACAGTTATTATGCCCTTTATCTATGTTCCAATTAATAAAGATAAATATTTAAAATTAAAGAATAAAAGATTAGAAAATTATAAAGGCTGGAAGTACTATATTTTATATAATCCAGCTACATCTATGTATAAAATGTTTAGATCACCTCCTTGGGCAAAGAGAATACCGAAAGTAACTGAATATATAAAGTGGAATAAAAGTATAGAAGATACGCCTCCATTAAAGATACAGATTGTATTACTCTTAGCAACTTACATAATTACTACAAGTGGATTATTTTTAGTGGGGTATCTTACAAGTTCACTTTACGTTGTATATACGAATCTGTATGTATTACCTTTTGGGATAATAACAGGGTTGTTCGGTCAGTTTATGTTTGGAATAGTAAATATGATAGAAAAACTAATATTAAAAGTTACTAAAAAAGAAATTAGGTATCTAGAAATATTAAATTTTTTATTATTTAATATTATTTATATTTTATTAGTGAGTATAAGTGTTTTTTTATATCATAAGGGTTTAACTATGTTGTAATTGCTAGACTCAAATGTAATAACTAGTTGGGAATACTTACATTATAAAAGGGGAAGTTCCTTTGACAAATGATTTATAAAAGGATGTAAGTTATGATAAAAAATAAAAGATATTAAGAAGAGGTTTCTAAAAATTATCCTAATGTTGTTAATATAAAAATATTTAGAGAAATGCTTGGTGGAATATCTGAACATGCTGCAAGGAGACTTATGCGAGAAAATAGGGTGAATTATTATTTTGTTTCATTGACATATATTATCCAAAAAGTTTGAATTATTGAGTATGTTCTTAGTGAGGATTATGAAGAGTATAAAGAAAAATTAAAAGTGCTCAATTGCAATAACAAATTGAACTAATTTCTATTTATGACTTAAACATTTGT
>NZ_LZZL01000185.1:0-2443 GCF_002006495.1 Clostridium sp. BL-8 | reverse complement strand
AAGAGTGCTACTTAAAAAATTCAATGAATAGTAAAATTATTACGTTTGATAAAAGCGGACATACTCCTCATAATGATGAGCCATATAAATTCATAGAGACAGTTATTGATTTTTTACGTTAATCATAGCAATCAATAAAGAATTAATTGATACTAAAAACAATCTACACAAAACAAAAAGATTTTTGTGACTAATTCGTAATCTGTGGAAAATGCGAACTAATAATTGAAAATGAAAATACGAATATTGATCTTTGAAAATTGAATAATGCGATATCTACAAGATATGTTATAATTGACCCCGGATAGTAAAATGTGATTACTTAACAATATCAAAGCATTAGAATTAAAAGTCTGAACTATGCTAAAAATAAATAATAAATTTAGATATAAAAGTTAAGAGGAATTACTGCAATTAAAATAGTGATACGATAAATAAAAGGAAGTGAATGTTTTGTATAAACGTAAGTTAGAGAAGGACATACGTTGTTCTTTAGAATATGGTTTGAATATCTTTGGAGGAAAATGGAAATCGAGAATTATCTGTGTATTATCAGATAAACATACAATCAGATATAATGCACTTTGTAAGGAATTATATAATATTACAGATGCTGTCCTTGCATCTACATTAAAGGAAATGTTAGCAGATGGAATCATTGAACGTAAACAATATAATGATGTTCCACCAAGAGTAGAATATAATTTGTCCGCTAAGGGAGAATCTGTTGTGCCGATTCTTAAAAGTATTTGTGAATGGTCGGGTGCGTATCATCATGCAGATAATGGACGTACATTAACAATTTGTCAGACATGTGACTATAATGTTAATTAATATTTAGTATATAAAAAAATTGAATTAATTATAAAGTGTAACTTCTTATTACTATGAAATTTATTAGCCACTAATAAATTTCATAGTATATTTCAATATGGAAGTTCCTTTGATATAATTTGAACAATACTATATTGGGAGGTCAAAATATGGAGAACATAACAATTGAGATTGTAAGAGATGGAAATATTGAGCAATGTAGAGAACTATGTAATGAATTAATGGCATTTCAAAAATCAAAGGCGACTATAGAGCCAGAAAGATTTGACGCTATGAGTTTTGAAACAAGAATGAAAAAAAGTTATGAAAGTTCGTTAGAGAGTCAGATTATTGTTGTTAAGGATAATGGTATTCCTGTTGGATATGCTTTTTCTACAATAGAAGATACAGAGAGCAATAAGGATTCTGGTTTTTACCCAGAGTGGGATAATCTTCCGAAAAAGATTGGTTGCTTAAGTAACCTATATTTTAAGGATAAATATCGTGGTCTTGGACTTGGCTCCAAAATGTTTGAAATGTCTATGGAGTGGTTTGAGAGCTTTCCGGATATTGAGTTAATATTTATATATGTTTCAAATGGCAACGATGCGGCACTTAAGTTTTATCTTAGTCGCGGATTTACCTTTAGTCACGAGGTATGGGGGGGCTTTATAAAGGCTGTTTATAAGTTTAAAAAGTAGAAGAGAGAGTATTTTTATATAAACATTTTATTTAACAAAATTATTATTTATAAAAATCTATATTGACAAAAAAGACATTGTATATTTATAGTGAAAAATAAATAACAGATTGTAAAATCGCATTATTCAAGGAGAATGAATTTGCGATTTTTTTTGTTGCGCCATACTAATATTTCATGCATTAATATAACAACTCTAATTTTACATTTATCAGTACATTTTCTGCATTACATATAATTGAATGTAAATCAAAACTTTATAAGCATCTCTATTACCACAACATTCAGAAATGAATTTGTGGTATTTTTATATTCTATAGGATTATATTGGTAAAACATGTTATAATTTATGATATATGCTCAACAGATTGCTAATATGGTTAAAATAATTGGACAAGATGAGTTAATAAAAAGAGTTTCTGGAGCAGATCCAACTGTTATCTTTAAACAGCAGTAAAAGAGAATAGGGAGAAAATAGCTTTTATATACTAGTACATTCATAAATGAATTTATGGTATTTTGTTAATTAGATTAGCATTATATATTAAGGAGTAGAAATGAATATTCGTAGACAAAAACGTAAAGAAGAGGAAGAACTAAATAAAAAGAAAGAACGGAAAGTTTACAATCGTTTATGTATTGTAGGTTCATTTATACTATTATTTGGCGGTTTCTTTGGAACATCAAGAGGAACAGATCAATCAGTGTTCACTATTTTTATAAATAATCCATCAAAAGGGTTGCCTTATGTAATAATAATTGTAACGATTACCGCTATTTTTTATGTAATTGTACGGTTCTTTCCTTCCGTAAAGGGCAAATGAATTATTAATATAACTAGCAAATTGAAATGATGCATAAGTTTAAAAAATACTTAAAATGCAATAAAGAGCAACATATCATACGGGGAATATGAATGTTACTCTTTAT
>NZ_LZZL01000184.1:0-2676 GCF_002006495.1 Clostridium sp. BL-8 | reverse complement strand
TTTTTCGAGTAGCTGTAGAGTAGCACATATTTTTAAAGTGAGCATATTTTTGAACTGTATTGTTTTTAAAGAAAATAAAATCTATAAGTTCTTTAGATAACTTAGTACTTATAAATTGATGTTCTGAAGTTTATATTAATTTTAAATAATAGAATTCAATGATATAATTGAAATAAAATAAAAAAATGTAATATGTTAGATGAAACTTGGAGGAAGAAAAATGGCTATTAAAAAGAGTGAATGAGTAACTTCAGACCTTCGGCCTTAAGAAGCACCCCCAGGGGTCTTTGTGAATGAAGAATGACTGAACTTGCTACTGAGGCCCATAAATTAAAAATGTGGAGGAAATTATGTCAGAGAAAATAAAAGTTACTTGTGAAATGGAAATTACTTTGAAAGTAATTGGTGGTAAATGGAAACCTCTTATTTTGCATTATTTGCAGGAGGAAGGACCAAAACGTTATAATCAGATTCTGAATTTTTTGGAAAGTGCGCCTAAAAAAACTTTAACGAATCAGTTACGCGAGCTAGAAGAACAGGAAATTATACGAAGGAAAGTTTATCCCACAACTCCAGTGAAGGTAGAGTATTCTGTCACAAAACATGGGGAGACGTTATACCCAATTTTGGAAATGATGTGTGAATGGGGAAGTCAAAACGAAGGGGATAGATATGAAGTGACAAATAGGCAGTGTTGTGAGGAATAAGTAGGGTACATATAAGTAACCTAGGTAAAAAAAGGTGCCTTCTTGTATTTGTTTTCATTTAGAAATAGAATATATTTAGACTAAGAGAAAGAAGGTATTTGCTATGGAGAATTTCACATTTTATGCACCAACGTATTTTGCATTTGGAAAAGATACGGAGAATGAGGCAGGAAAATATATAAAAAAATTTGGCGGCACTAAAGTCTTAATTCATTATGGTGGTGGATCAGTTATTCGTTCTGGTTTATTGGATCGAGTAAAAGAAGCTTTGAAAAAGGAAAATTTATCTTATGTGGAATTAGGTGGGGTAAAGCCAAATCCACGAAGTGGTTTAGTATATGAAGGTATTGATATTTGTAAGAAAGAGAATGTTGATTTTATTCTAGCTGTAGGAGGCGGAAGTGCAATTGATTCTGCGAAAGCAATTGCAGCAGGAGCAGTTTGTGAAGAAGATTTCTGGAATTATTATCAAGGGAAAGTAGTGGAAAAGGCATTGCCTATAGGTACAATTCTCACAATTTCTGCGGCTGGAAGTGAGGGATCAGCAGATTCTGTTATCACAAATGAAAATGGAATGTTTAAACGTGCTACATCAGGAGAAGCACTAAGACCTAAATTTTCTATTCTAAATCCAGCATTGACTCAAACTTTATCAAAATATCAGACCGCGTGTGGAATTACGGATATTCTTGCACATTTATATGAAAGATATTTTACTAATACTGAAGAAGTTGAAGTTACAGATCGTATGATAGAAGGATTGATGATGACTATGGTTCATGAAGGACCAAGAGTTATTGCTGATCCAGATAATTATCAAGCACGTGCCAATATTATGTGGGCAGGAATGATGGCACATAATAATTCATGTGGTGTGGGAAGAACTCAAGATTGGACAAGTCATGATATCGAACATGAGTTATCTGCTCTATATGATTGCGCTCATGGTGCTGGTTTAGCAGTAACGATGCCAGCAGTTATGGTATATAACATGGAGCATAATGTAATGCGTTTTGCTCAAGTTGCATGCAGAGTATGGGGATGTGAAATGGATTTTAATCATCCAGAAGAGACAGCAAAAGCAGGTATTCAGGCATTTCGTCAATTTTTAATTTCCATTGGTATGCCAAAAAACTTTGAAGAACTTGGAGCAAAAGAAGAAGACATTGAAAAGTTAGCTCATACTGCTTGTTATGGAGATGTGAAAGATGGTACTTTAGGAGGGGTTGTAACTCTGGATGAAAAAGATGTTATTAATATTTATCGTTTGATGTTGTAAGGAGATTATATGATATGAGCAAAGAAGATTGTATTAAATTGAATGAGATTATATTAAAACAGGAAGAGATGCTTAGGTTTTCACAGTTTTCAAATAGAGATGCTTGGGAACTAGGAAATTATATGGTAAATAAAGTTTATGAAAAGAAACAGGAATTAGCTATTGCTATTCGAAAGTTAAATGGAAATATTCTCTTTCAGCATTGTACAGAGGGAACAAACCTTAATAATCAAAACTGGATGGAGAGAAAATTTAATACAGTATCCTTAATGGAAAGAAGTTCATTAGGTGCATGGGCAGTTGCCTCTATTACTGGTGAAGTGATTAGTACCCATGGATTGTCTGAAAAAGATTACATCTTTTGCGGAGGTGGATTTCCAATTCGATTGAAAACGGGTGAAATGGTTGCAGTTTTGACTGTATCTAATTTTCCACACGAGCTGGATCATGATTTTATTATAAAAGCTTTAAGTGAGTGGCTCGGTATTGATAACGTTCCTGAAATAGATTTATCACTGACATATTAGTCTGAAAAGGCAGAAAATTATGTGATTCTATTAATTTTTAAGCAGTTAGGGCTACCTAAATAGCTATCTCAGTCTTTCAGACCTGGGAAATACCCCTGAGGTCCATAAATTATCTAGAAAAGACTACTAAGGTTGTAAATAATTTTAGTTTTGAATAGTGTAA
>NZ_LZZL01000183.1:0-2735 GCF_002006495.1 Clostridium sp. BL-8 | reverse complement strand
CACCTGCCTTGCACGCAGGGGGTCAAGAGTTCGAATCTCTTTATCTCCACCATTAAAAAGTTATGGAGTAATTCATAACTTTTTTTGTTATATATAATTATTTAAATTAACCTGAGAAGCCTACATTTACAGTGAATATAGAATGATTTATATAAATTTATGATTAGTCTAATTTTAATAACGATACAAAATTCAAAAACAAATTTATACTATTATTGATTCGAATAAAATTTAAACTATAATGAAATTATGAGAATTAGTTTAAGATAATATAAATCTGTTCAAATGTTATAATAATATAGAGAGTGTATATAATAATATGATTATATTATTATAGTACTAATTTTATTTTGGGGAATAATTGCAGTCGGCGAGGGAGGCAAATATGAATTCTAATGAGAGAAGAGAAAATATAATAAAGTTATTATTAGAAAATCATGAACCATTAAAAGGAGGTATTATAGCTAAAAAGTATTCTGTAACTAGACAGGTTATAGTAAAAGATATAGCTATTCTTAGAGCTGAGGGGCAGAATATAATTGCAACTCCAGATGGATATATAATAAATGCAAATCGGCATAAAGTCAGAGCTATTATTGCGGTAACCCATACAGAAGAAGAAATGTTTGATGAATTAAGTATAGTTATTAAATATGGAGGAACAGTTGAAGATGTTATAGTAGAGCATCCATTATACGGAGAAATAAAAGGGATGCTTATGATTAAGAATTACAATGAGTTGAATAAGTTTATTCAAAAGTATAATGAGCAAAAGGCAAAATTGCTATCAGCATTAACTAATGGTGTTCATATTCATACAATAGCAGCAGAAAGTCAAGAGGATATTGATTTAATTATATTAGAACTTAGAAAACGCAATTTTATTGTATCAGATTTGGAGGATTAATAATGGACTATGATGTATTAATTTTAGGTGGAGGAATAATTGGATGTGCGATAGCATATGAACTTTCAAAATACAATATAAATATAGCATTGATTGAAAAGGACTATGATATAGCAAATGATATATCCTTTGCTAATACAGCAATTATTTATGATGGATCAGAGACAGATGATAGTACTATAGCTAAATTAGAGTGTGTCGGAAGAAAATTAATCGAAGAGCATTGTAAAAAGTTTAATGTTGCATATAAAAAAGTGGGATCATTAAGAATAACATCAAATGATGCTAGATCTGATGTACTTGATAAAATAAATAAAAGAGCTGTGGAAAGAGGGATAGATTCTGTTCATATAATAGAAGACAGTGCCATCTATGATATAGAACCTAATTTGCAAACTAATATAAATAAAGCATTATATTCAGAAAATACTGCGATAATTTCTCCATACAATCTAGCAATTTCTTATGCAGAGGTAGCGGCAGATAATGGTGTAAACTTTAGATTAGAGGAAGAAGTTATAGATATAAAATATATATCTAAAGGATTTAAAGTAACTACTAATAAAAATAAGTTTACATGTAAATTTGTAATCAATACAATTCCGAATGAGTTTTCAAATGGAACGTTTTATGAAGCTCAAAATGAAGCAAAGAATAAGAGAATAAATTATATACTATTAAATGAAAGATTGAAGAATGATATAAATACTATTGTTATTGATGATATAGATGAAGATACATTCATAATAAATATGCCTACGACATCATCAAAAGGAAATTTGATAGCAATTAAGAGTAATAAGTGTTTAGGATTAGAGGAAGAATTGATGTTATCTAAAAATATATTAAAATACATAGATAAAGAATTGATAACTAATATATTTACAGAAATATATAGTGGGAATAATATTCTTATAGATAATAGTAATGTAGAAATGGGATATATGAGAATTTCAGGAAATCATTATGCTCAAATAACAATTGCACCAGCTATCGCTAAAGACATAGAGGAGAAACTTAAAATAAATATGAATATAACTAAAAAGAGAGATTTTATTGATAAGAAAAGGGATGTATATATATTTAGAAATATGTCTAAGGAACAGAGAAATAAGATAATTTCAGTAGATAGTCGCTATGGGAATATAGTCTGTAATTGCAATAATATATCAGAAGGTGAGATTGTCGACGCCATAAGACGACCTTTAGGAGCAAGAACTGTTGAAGGAGTAAAAAGGCGTACTGGAATAGGAGTAGGGAGCTGTAATGGTTCGTATTGTAATATGAAAATTATAAAAATTTTAGCTAGAGAAATGGATAAAAGTATTTTGAGTATAGTAGATGATTCTATGGATTCTAATATCTTAGTAGGAAGAATTAAGGAGTTCAATGAAATTTGAGTGAAGGGGATTAATAATGGGAAATAAGGATGTATTTACTAGTGTAGTTAGAATAAAAGGTAATCAAAATTATAAGGTTGTATCAGTAAAGAGTAATAAGCCAATAGAGAAAGGCTTATGGAGGGAATTTTCTAAGGTTCTTAGCAGGATTTATGCAAGTACACCTATTAATATTGGAGACATTATATGCAAAAATATTATGAATACTGGTGTAGATATTGTTTGCACTAAAAAGATTTCATCCTAAATTTAGTATATAGGCATAATGATACATGTTAGTTTTATAATTAAAATAAAACTAACAAAAGAAAATATGATAAAATAGTTGACATAAATATAAATCCTTGTTATAATCATACTTGTCGTAAGACGTGGAAAGATGGTCGAGTTGGTTTAAGGCACCGGTCTTGAAAACCGGCGTGCGTGTA
>NZ_LZZL01000182.1:0-2511 GCF_002006495.1 Clostridium sp. BL-8 | reverse complement strand
TTTCTGAATAGTGCGATATTCTAATTTACTATTAAATTTTTACGTATATTAATGCTTATAACCAACTCTACAAATAGAAATTTACTTATTATTATAATAAAACTTTTTCAATATCCTTTAGTATTGCTTTATCGACAGGAGCATTTATATCTCTAGGAAGATTATCAACATCAAACCATTTAAGCTCAATTACTTCCTCATTATCTTGTTTTAATTCGCCTTCATATCCCTCACATAAAAAAATTACATTAATGAAATATACTTCATCACCATTCGGATAAACTGTATGCATATCTTCTCCTGAAAAAATCTTATATAATTTTAATTCTGTTGGATTTATACCTATTTCTTCATTCAATTCACGTTTAACTGTTTCCTCTACTGTTTCTCCTAATTCGAGAATACCTCCATGTATAGCCCAATTACCATTATCTGCTCTTCTCTGCAATAATATTTTTCTATTTTTATGTATTATAGCTCCTGCTGCTACAAGAAGTAATGGTGCATTACCAATATGTTTTCTTAACTTTTTTACATATTCATCCATATATTTTCACACTACCCTTAACAATTTTTTAGATATCTAATACACAATAAAATATCATTATTCTTTAAATCCATCAATAATTATTACTATTTTTTTCAGTTATACAAATTGAAATTTGTATAACTATCCCTATCAGTATCTATATATAATTTAGCACATCTAGCGGTTTTTCGATTTGTTTAAAGTTCTCTTTTCTGCCTGATGGTTGAGTAGTTCCCTCTTGTAAATACCAAACTGCTTGGACTGCATTCATTCCTAGTTCTCTAGCAGCTTCTAATTCAAAGCTACCCCCATCTCCCACATATACACATTCATCGGCTTTTACCATCAATTTATTCATGCATCTTTTATATATTTCAGCATCGGGTTTTTGTATTCCTTGTTCATATGATAGGCAAACTGCATCAAAATATGGAAACAGTGCACTTTTTTGAATTACATATGATTCCTCTGAAAAACAATTACTTATTAGTCCTATCATAATTCCTTTTTCTTTTAAGTCACAAAGCAACGATATTATTTCTGGGTGCAAATGATTAAAACATTCTACCTTTGTTGCTATACGTTTTTGAACAATTGAATCCCGCAATTCCTTAGAATAGCACTTGTTCCTTATAAGAATCATTTTGAGGGCTTCCTCAAGTGTCATTTTGCCTATTGTTCGGTCGATTTCTGTAGACTTCCACAGTTCTTGAAATTTATCTTCTGATATTCCTGCATCTATAGACATTTGTGTGCCAAAATATAGAGGACTTTTAAAAAGAGTTATTAAGGTTTCATACATATCAAAAATTACTGCTTTTATCATAAATACACCGCCCCATCCTTTTTGGCAAATTCCGATTTGTAGTTATTTCAAATCTCTCTACAAATTATAATTTATTTATTAGTTAATTATAACATATATTACCAACACTAAAGTATTTGATTTTCATTAATTACCGCTTACTCTCTTTATTTCTATCATATTTTTTATGGAAATAGGTAATATTTCAATTCTGTACATATATCCTCTATGAAAACAAAATAAAGGAGGTAAAAACCATGGCTGTAACTAAAGTTCTTAACTCTGCTTCACTTAGTATTGAAGTACAAAAAGATGTTGATAAGGCCGGCGATCCAATTTATGCCAAAAAGACTTTTTCAAATGTAAGAATTGATGCTGATGCTCAAAATGTCTATGAAGTTGCTGAAGCTATCAAATTAGTTTTGGATGCTAACACTAGAGATTGCTTCATAACTGAATCTTCTACTTTAATTAATGCTTAAGCAGATAAGTGAGATAAGTGAGAGTCCAAATCTATGATTTGGTTTCTCGAACTTAGTTAAATCATGTATATGATTTAACTTCCTTAAAGACATTTCAAATCTATGATTTGATAATGATCGCTTACCCTGTGAGTACTCCTACAACGGTAGGAGTAGGAGTTTCCTTATCTCTAAACTGAATGAAAGGAGGTAAATTAAATGGAATATACTTTATCTATGACTTTTTTAACTGAAGCTGGTGAAAAGAGTACTTTAAGCATTTCTGGTGTTAAGCCTAATCTTACAAAAGATCAGGTAAATGCAATTATGGACACCATAATTGAAAAAAATATTTTCTTCACTAATTCTGGCAGCTTAGTTAAAAAATCTGGCGCTCAATTGACTCAAAGAGAAGTTACTAAATATGAAGTAGCTTAGATCAAATTAGTGCAAAAAATAGAAGCTTATCCAAAATCAAAATTGGATAAGCCTTTATTTTTTGGCTGTGTTTTGAAAGAAACCTCCTAAATTCACTAGTCAATACTTTGAAAGAAGGTAATGTTATATGAGATTCCACCGTATTCTTTTTCTCTTTCAATAGAAATGTTACAACTATTAAAGTTAATATCATTGGAATAGCAGTAATATTGAATAATACGACTTTACAATTTGCTATTCATTTTTATTTATACATAACTTGAGATGATTCCGAACTA
>NZ_LZZL01000181.1:0-3513 GCF_002006495.1 Clostridium sp. BL-8 | reverse complement strand
TGGAAGAACTGTAGGTTCTGGAGTTGTTACTAGCATAGTAGAATAATAAAATTAAATGATTTATATTTAATTTTTATAAATAAAGGCAAGGATTAATTCCTTGCTTTTATTCTATATATAATGATCGATCTTATATTGAGAGTAGAGCAATAAATTAGTAATTAAATTGTGTAAAGATAAGATTAAAATTATAAATCTAGTAGAAAAATAATATTAAAAAACAAAAAGTTAAGAAAATGTAAAAAAAAGCTTGAAAAGACTATACAACAATAGTATAATTAAGAAGTTGCATAGCATACAGCGATGAATCAGGAGGTTGCCGGACTTCCGGGTAATTCTTGATGAGTAAGTTTGGATCTAGAATCCGACGACAGGGAATCGGTGAGCTGTTGTGGAATGATGAAACACCTGGAACAGTTTACAGAACAACCGCTGTTGTGCGTTAGAAGTAAAACGTACATAAAGAAGGAGGGAAATGAAATGTCAAAGCAAAAAATAAGAATTAGATTAAAAGCTTTTGATCACACAATATTAGATCAATCAGCAGAAAAAATTGTTGAAACTGCTAAAACATCAGGAGCTAAGGTTGTAGGTCCAGTGCCACTACCTACTGAAAAAGATGTTGTTACAATCTTAAGAGCAGTTCATAAGTACAAAGATTCAAGAGAACAATTTGAAATAAGAACTCATAAGAGATTAATCGATATTGTTAATCCATCACCAAAAACTGTTGATGCATTAATGAGATTAAATCTTCCAGCAGGTGTTGATATAGAAATCAAACTATAATGCTTGGAAATAATATAAAAAACGGCTAGTTATGATTGTTAACAGTCCGCTAATTAGTTTGGGAGGTGTAAATACATGAAAAAAGCTATAATAGGAAAGAAAATAGGAATGACACAAATCTTTGATGAAAATGGTAAGGTGGTTCCTGTAACAGTAGTAGAAGCTGGCCCATGTGTTGTTGTTCAAAAGAAAACATTAGAAAATGATGGTTATGAAGCAATACAAGTTGGTTTCGATGAAATTAGAGAAAAGTTAGCTAACAAGCCAAGGAAAGGTCATTTTGCTAAGGCTGGAGCTACATTAAGAAGAACTCTTAAAGAATTCAGACTTGATGATATAAGTCAATATGAAGTTGGTAACGAAATAAAGGCTGATGTATTTGAAGCAGGAGAAAAAATTGACGTGTCTGCAGTTTCTAAAGGAAAGGGTTTCCAAGGAGCTATAAAGAGATGGAATCAACATACAGGAGATATGACTCATGGTTCTAAATTTAAAAGAGCACCAGGTTCAATGGGAGCTTCATCAGATCCATCTAGAACATTCAAAAACAAGAGGATGCCAGGACATATGGGATCTGTTAATACAACAGTACTTAATTTAGAAGTTGTAAAAGTAATAGCTGAAAAGAATTTAATACTAATTAAGGGTGGAATCCCAGGACCTAACAAAGGTACAGTAGTAATTAAAGACACAGTTAGAGCTTAATTTCTTTGAAGAAAGGAGGAAATAAAATGCCTACAGTAGGAGTATTTAATAAAGAAGGAAAGAAAGTTGCAGATATGGAATTAAACGAAAGCGTATTTGCAGCAGAAGTTAACGAATATGCATTACATCAAGTTGTAGTAGCATTATTAGCTAACAAGAGACAAGGAACTCAATCAACTAAAACTAGATCTGAAGTTAGAGGTGGCGGAATTAAGCCTTGGAGACAAAAGGGTACTGGAAGAGCAAGACAAGGTTCTATCAGAGCACCACAATGGATCAAAGGTGGTATTGTATTCGCACCAAAGCCAAGAGATTACAGAGTTTCAGTTCCAAAGAGTATGAGAAAGGTTGCTATGAAATCTGCTTTAACTAGCAAGGTTCAAGATAATCAAATGATAGTTCTTGATTCACTAAATTTTGAAGCACCAAAAACTAAAAATGTAGTTGAAATGTTAAAAGCATTAGAAGCTAATAAAGCATTAATTATAACAGCAGAGTCAAACGAAGTTGTTTATAAGTCAGCAAGAAATATTCAAGGAATAAGCATTATTCCAGCAAACAACATCAATGTATATGATTTATTAAAATATGAAAAATTAATCATTACAAAAGATGCTGTATCAAAAATTGAGGAGGTGTACGCATAATGAAGTTAACAAGCCATGATATAATAAGAAAGCCAATTATAACTGAAAAGAGTATGGCGTCTATGGCCGAAAAGAAGTACACTTTCATAGTTCATGTTGATGCTAATAAATCTCAAATAAAGAGAGCTGTGGAAGAAGTTTTCAATGTTAAAGTTGAATCTATCAACACTATTAACGGTATAGGGAAAACTAAAAGAATGGGCGTACATGTAGGAAAGAGAGCAGATTATAAGAAGGCTGTTGTTACATTAACAGAAGAAAGCAATGGAATTGAATTCTTCGAAGGAATGCAATAGTATTTCAATAAAGCCATTATTGGTGAGGATCACCAGAGAAGCTTAAAGAAGGAGGGAATTTTAAATGGCAGTTAAAAAATTTAACCCGATTACACCATCAAGAAGACAAATGACTATGCCAACTTTTGAAGAAATAACTTCACAAGAGCCAGAAAAGTCACTTCTTGTTGCATTAAAAACTAAAGCGGGTAGAAATAATCAAGGTAAAATCACTGTTAGACATCGTGGTGGTACTGTTAAGAGAAAATACAGAATAATAGATTTTAAAAGAAATAAAGATGCAGTTTCAGCAAAGGTTGCAACTATAGAATACGATCCAAATAGAACAGCATATATTGCACTTCTTGTATATAGTGATGGAGAAAAGAGATATATCCTTGCACCAGCAGGATTAAATGTTGGTGATGTAGTAGAATCAGGAGCAAATGCTGATATCAAACCAGGTAATGCTCTTCCATTAAAGAATATACCAGTTGGTACAGTTATTCATAACATAGAGTTACAAAAAGGAAAAGGTGGTCAATTAGTTAGAGCAGCAGGAAATTCAGCTCAATTAATGGCTAAAGAAGGAGATTATGCAACTCTTAGATTACCATCAGGTGAAATGAGATATGTAAGAATCGAATGTAGAGCTACTATCGGAACACTTTCAAATGCAACTAACGATATCGTTAATATCGGTAAAGCAGGAAGAAAGAGACATATGGGATGGAGACCAACAGTTAGAGGATCTGTAATGAACCCTAATGATCACCCTCACGGTGGTGGTGAAGGTAAGTCACCAGTAGGTAGACCAAGTCCAGTTACTCCTTGGGGTAAACCAGCACTTGGATACAAAACTAGAAAAACTAAGAAGTATTCAGATAAATTTATTATCAAAGATAGAAGAGCTAAGTAGTTTGAGGAGAATAGTAAGTTCTCTTCATAACTTAGGACTTAGTGCTTAGGAAGGGAGGCATATTAGTGAGTAGATCAACAAAGAAAGCACCTTTTGTTCATGAAGGTCTTTTCAAGAAGATAGAAGAAATGAATGGTAATGGAGAAAAAAAGGTTGTTAAAACTTGGTCAAGAAGTTC
>NZ_LZZL01000180.1:0-2877 GCF_002006495.1 Clostridium sp. BL-8 | reverse complement strand
TCTTTCACAACTTTCGTTGTAACTTTATGTTTTTTCTTGTCACCCTCAAGCGACTCACTCAGTATATCACTTGCTTTAGGCCTTGTCAACAACTTTTTTAAAATCTTTTAAATTGCTTATTTTCTAAGTCCTTTATCAATTTCTTTCAAGTTGTTACCGCTCTCAGCGACGTGTTTTATCTTAACACATATACTTATCTAAGTTATTGGTCAATCTACCACAATATTGATTTAATGTCATAGTTCTATCTAATTCTTTATTTTTCTTTCTAATTCTACTATTGATACACCCCGCAGCGTTAATCCATTAATATCACTTAATCCTAATTGTCTAAGTTCATATTATTACATTGTGCCAACTTTTCTTTTTTCTATACTAACTAATATTAGCCAGATTCTATATAAATAAGTTCTTAAAACTTATTTATATTATTTTTAGCTTTTATAAAATATATTCTTTTAATATATAGTAGGTTGCATGATCTTCCCACTTTCCATTAATGAGAAGATATTTTTCATTTATTCCAATTAACTTAAAACCACACTTTTCTAATACTTTTCTTGATTTTATATTGTTTATCAATGCCGATGCTTCTACTCTATGAAGTTCGCACTCATGAAAGGCATATCTTACTAAAAGTTTCACACTCTCTGTCATATATCCCTTTCCTTGCTCATCCTCATCAATAGAATAACCTACGTTTCCATTTTTATAAGATCCATGTATAATTCCTGATAGCTTTATTTTTCCTATTATCTTTTCATCTTTGAAGATTCCTAAATCTATTGCTGTTCCATTTAGAAATTCTTTATAACTTTTATTCAATAATTTTTTTTGAGTTTCTATTGTATAAAAATTCTCATCCCTTGCTGGTTCAAATGGTGCTAAGTGATTTTTATTCTTCTTATAATACTCCACTATTTCTTTTGCATCTCCAGATGTTAAGTTTCTGAGAGTTATATTGTGTCCTTTCAATTCTACCAAAGGATATTTATTCATTTGACTATACTCCATACGAGTTATTCCAAATGATAATTCATCAAAATACTCTCCTTTATAGTATTCATTTTGGCTAAATACCCCCTCTAGGGTGAATCCTAAATCTAAAAATGCGTTAATATCTATTTTTTCTGGTACCTTAATATTAACTTTGAATATATTTGAATCTTTAAACGTAGCTTTTAAAATAAGAATAAGTGTAGTATTTAGTAGTTCATAATTATATTCCCTATAGAACCTAAGATTTATATCACATGTTCTACTATTTTCATTCATCTCAAATATATTAAGTCGCCCAATTATAATATCATTTTTATCTTTTATTAAATATTCTGTTTTACTTTGTATTTGTATTTTTACATTTGCATCTGATTCCATATAATTCTCCCCTACTTTATATAAATATCTTATAAATCCCAATCAAAAAATAATGTGCTAATTATACTTGCCTATTGAAGTAAACCATACTGCATCACCAATCTTTTTCAATAGACTTGTGCTATTCACTCGAACAATTTACTTGTATAGTGCAAAATATACGTCACATTTTTTCGTCTAATTTTCTTTCATGTGTCTAATTTATAAGTTTCAATTTCTTCATACGTTGATTTTATAAGTTTCCTATATAATATTCATTCAACATTATATATTTATTTCCTCTTAGTAATTTTCTTAAACTCTTCTTCATTTTTATCCACATTTTTTATATTGAGTTATACACAAAATCCACAATACGTTGTCTATAATTTCTACTTATATTCAACATATTGTGGATTATTTTTATATCTTCTAAAGATTCTACTAATTTACTCCTATTATATCCTTTATAACTTCTCCACCAATTATCATACCCGCAACTGGAGGAACAAATGATATACTTCCTGGTATTTGTCTCTTTATTGCACATTTTTTAGTTCCACCTGTGCAGACACATCCAGTCTTACATGTAACAACATCATCATAGTTTGGTTTTATAGGAACTTCTTCAGAATATACAACCTTTAGCTTTTCTATTCCTCGTTTACGTAATTCAGACCTCATAACTTTAGCTAATGGACATATCTTTGTCTTAAATATATCTGTAACTTTAAATTGAGTAGGATCTAATTTATTTCCTGTCCCCATAGAACTCATTATCCTTATATTTTTCCTATAACAATATTCTACTAATCCAAGCTTAGCTGATACTGTATCTATTGCGTCAACAACATAATCTATATCATCAGGAATTATTTCTGCTATATTGTCTTGAGTGACAAAAACCTGATGAGTTATAACATTGCAGTCTTTGTTTATAGATAATATTCTTTCCTTCATAACATCAACTTTAGGCTGACTTATAGTTTTATATGTAGCATGTACCTGTCTATTTAAATTTGTTAAACATACAGTATCATCATCAACTATAATTAACTCTCCAACTCCAGCTCTTACAAGCGCCTCAATAGTATAGCTTCCTACTCCGCCTACACCAAAAACAATTACTTTACTATTTCTTAATTTATCTAATCCATCTTTACCTATTAATAATTCTGTTCTTGATAAAGAATGTTGTGCTGCCATATATTTTCTCTCCTTATTAAATAGTTATTTTTGTATAATAAAATCCTGTTATCCTATATTTTTAATCGTCAATAGCTATTATATCATAAAAATAAGTTAAACTTAGATATATAATTTTAGCATTTTCTCTGTTAAATTTGTCAACTTATGCTTATAATATAATTTAGTATTATGTATATTTAACCAGTTTTATTTATCTGGTTGTATAGATATCCAAATTATAATCTTTACGTATGTATAGAATAATTACCTATTTAAGCTAAACTTTTGTGTGTATCTATACTAGAAATCATATACATTTTGTGAAGCAGGCAT
>NZ_LZZL01000179.1:0-2485 GCF_002006495.1 Clostridium sp. BL-8 | reverse complement strand
TCCAAATTTAACAGATTTAGTTTTAATTAGTCAAGATGAAACATTGAGTGGTTCATTTTTCTGAATCATTATAATTTTCTTCGGTTTTATTTTTTTCTCAAATTTTTTTATATCATTTTTCTTATATATTCTTGAATACATGTTGTTAAAATATAGGCCTTTCATGGTTCTATGTCTATGTAATTTCAATTTTATTTTTCTTATTTTCCCAACTTTTGAAACTGGATTGATTCTATTCGCCATAATGTTCCTCTCACATCGATAGTTTAGGTTATATCATACAAGATTTTATATGATGAGATTATTAATTTTTACAACTAAGTCAAAAAAACGAGTATTTAGTAATTATAAAATTAGTTTAAATATATAAAAATATGAAATTATATAGAATTTTTTATGTTATAATGTTATTATTGTAAATAAATTAATAATTTGATCGTTATTAAAAAAATATGTAAATTGGAAGCTGTGAAAAACTTTCTTATTTTGGGCACATTGAGAGTTTAGAGCTAGTTGTGCAACCGACCAATTAAATTTACTAACTTTGTAAGATTAGTAAATTTTAATTGGTCCTTTTTATTTATAAATTAAAAGGTACTAATGTGAAAAATTATACTACAATATTAAAATTTGAGGTGATCTTATGATTAAATGGAAAGAAGAATATGCGCTTGGAATAAACCATATTGACGAACAACATGAAAAATTATTTGAAATTGCAGAACGTGCATATGAATTATTGAATAATAATTTTATTACAGATAAGTATGATAAAATTATTGAGATACTTGGTGAGTTAAAAGACTATACTGTATTTCATTTTAAATCAGAAGAAAAGTATATGTTAAGTATAAGATATAAAAGATTTCTTTCTCATAAAGTAGAGCATGAAAACTTTATAAATGAAATTAATAACATTAATTTAAATGTAATTGATTTAGATCAGGATGAATATGTAAAAGGATTATTAGAATTTATAGTAGATTGGATAGATAAACATATTTTAAATCAAGACAAGCTTATAGTTGGAGATTAAGATATTTAAACTTTAATTTTTGTTTATTTAGCTAATATTAAAAAAAGAACTGCTTAAGAAAAAACAAACAATAGTGCTATTTTATGACTGTATTTATATGTTTAAAGAAAAAAGTATTTTTTTCTTTAGTCATTGTGATAATATTTATACTGTAAATAGCCGGTTATCTATAAAAATGATTGTAGAGTTATTAAGAAGTTTTAGTGATTTATTTGATTTTAGTTTATTCTGGATTTTAGTATTAAAAATTTGTGCGCACGAGTTTTAATGATTTAACTGAGTTAAGTATGTAGAAATGCTAAAATAAGTGAAGATTAAAGAAAAATATGGTATGCTACAAACAAGCACAGCTAATGGAATATCTAAAAATAAAGGTAGATTAGGTAGAAATACTTAGTCTGCCTTTATTTTTTTAATTTATATAGAAATGATAAAAATAATATCCAATTAATACCAATAGATGTTAGAAAAAATATGGGGTAAATAATAGTCTTGCCTGAATTATCATCAGAATCCATGATAACTACCTCCATAATTTTCTGTTAAATTAATTAATTTACAAAATAGTAGTCAGGGCTTATTAAAAATCCTAACTACTGTAGATGATACTATATCTTTATAATATTTGGGATACGTGAGAATAATCATTATAGTCACATTATATAAAATTATAAGAAAAATGTTACTGAAACAAATATAGGGGCTATATAAAAATATAATCCCTTTGAATTTATGGTATTAATGCTATATAAGGGGAAACATACGCGAATCTACTATATATTAAGAAATTTTCAATAAATAACTAACAGACAGCAAATTCATTTAATAATAAGTTCACTGTCTGCTGTAACTTGCCAAGCTATTAAGTTTAGCAATTATATTATTAGCAAATTTATAAAAAATATGCTAGAGAAAATAACACAAGTACTAAAATAATTAAATTAATTTAACATTATTATTAACCTAAATTAACGAATACACCTTCAAGAGGAACAGTTATTAATTTTCCTGTATCGTCAATTGTGCAGTTCGTTCCATCAATAATATTGTTGTCATTAAATAAGTTTATTTCGAATTGATAAAAATCTTTAGCTAAATTATATTTATTTATAAGAACAGTTCCAGTTATTGCTCCAGCTTTTATCAAATCAAGTGCTTCAGGTATGCCATCAAATCCAACGACATCTATCTTTCTTTCATTATCTCCTAAATTATAGCCATTTTCTTGTAGTGTTTTTACAGTATTTATAGCAGCACCATCATCATCGGTAATTATTAAATCTATATTATTGCCAAATCTTAAGAAAAAATTATAAACATCTTCTTTAATTTGAGATGGGAGATAGTAATAAAATTTTTCTGCAATTTTTCCGCTTTTAATATTGCTATTATTCATTTGCAAAACAGAATATTTTATTCTAGTCGTAGATATTATATTATCAGGTGATC
>NZ_LZZL01000178.1:0-3018 GCF_002006495.1 Clostridium sp. BL-8 | reverse complement strand
TAGCAAGATGGCTTCCAGATGGAAATATAGAATATCTAGGAAGAATAGATAATCAAGTAAAAATAAGAGGTTTCAGAATAGAAATTGGAGAAATAGAAAATAAACTTTCAAAACTAAAAGAAATAAAAGAAGCAGTAGTAGTTGTAAAAATCAGTGAGAATGGAGATAAATATCTTTGTGCATATATGACAGCAGAGCAAGAAGTTTCAGCTTCTGAAGTAAAAGAGGAACTCTCAAAAGAATTACCAGCTTATATGATACCTAGTTATATAGTACAAATAGATAAATTCCAATTAACGCTAAATGGAAAAGTAGATAAGAGAGCTCTTCCGGAAATAGATATCACTAAAATAATGGAAAATGAATATGAGGCTCCAAGAAATGAAATAGAAGAAAAATTAACAGCAATATGGGAAGAAGTATTAGCGATAGAGGGTATAGGAATAAACCATAATTATTTTGATTTAGGGGGACACTCATTAAAGGCATCAGTAATAGCAGCAAAAATTAAGAAAGTATTTGAGGTAGAAATAAAGGTAAGAGAAATATTTGAAAATCCTACTATAAAAGCTTTAAGCGGAATAATAGAAAAGGCTGATAAACGAGAATATATAACAATAGATAGAGCAGAAGAAAAAGAATTTTATAAAGCATCCTCAGCAGAAAAGAGAATATTTGCATTATGGGAAATGGATAAATTTAATACTGTTTATAATGTTCCAATGATATTGGAAATGAAAGAAAAAATGGATAGTGAAAAAGTAAAGATAGTATTAAATGAATTAGTAAAGAGACATGAAGCATTAAGAACGAGCTTTGAGGTTGTAAGTGGGGAAATAGTACAAAAAATTCATAAAAAGTGGGAATTAGAATTCGAATATGAGGAGACAAGTGAAAAAGAAGTTAAAGGAAAAATAAGTAGTTTTATTAAGCCGTTTGATTTAAGGAAAGCGCCTCTAATTAGGAGTAAGTTAATAAAATGTGCAGATGAAAAGTATGTACTTATGCTTGATATTCATCATATAGTAACAGATGGAATTTCTATGAGCATATTAATAAAAGAATTCACTGAGGCATACAGAGGCAAGGAATTAAGGAAACCACTAGTACAATATAAAGATTATTCAGAGTGGCAAAATAGCTTAGAAGCAAATGGAGTACTAAAAAGACAAGAAGAATATTGGTTAAATAGATTAAATGGAGAAACACCAATATTAAATATGGTAACAGATTATGAAAGACCAAATGTGCAAAGCTACGAAGGTGACAGAATAAATTTTGCTATAAATAATAAGTTGAAAGAAAAGTTAAATAATATAGCAAAGGAAACAGGAACAACTTTGTATATGGTACTTTTAGCATCGTATAACGTGATGCTTGCAAGATATAGTGGACAAGAAGATATTATAGTAGGAACAGCTCAGGCCGGAAGATCACAAGCAGAGCTTGAAGATACTGTTGGAATGTTTGTAAATACAGTAGCACTTAGAAATTATCCAAATGCCAATAGGACTTTTAGAGATTTCTTAAAGGAAGTAAAAGATAATACCTTAAAAGACTTTGAAAATCTTGATTACCAATTTGATGATGTAGTTAATAAATTAGATGTTAAAAGAGATATGAGTAGAAATCCGTTATTTGATGTGATGTTTGTACTTGAAAATATGGATTTTGGTTTAGATCAAAATAATATGAATATCAAATTGATAGAAGCTGAATCAGAATTAACTATAGCAAAGTTTGATTTAACATTAACTGGAGCGGAAATAGACGAAGGTATAAGCTTTAGCTTGGAGTATTGTACTAAATTATTTAAAAAAGAAACAGTAGAAAGAATGAAAGAGCATTACATCAATATATTAAAATATGTAACAGCTAAGTTAGATAGTAAGATATATGAGATTGATTTAATCGGTGCAGAAGAAAGAGATAAGTTATTAAATCAATTTAATAGAACAAAGGCAGAATATCCTCAAAATGTAACTATAGTAGATTTATTTGAAAAGCAAGTACAAAAAACACCAGATAATATAGCGGTAGTATGTAAAGACAAGAAATTAACGTATAGAGAGCTTAATAAAAAATCAAATGCTTTAGCAAGGGTTTTAAGAGAAAAAGGTGTAGAAGCAGAAACAATAGTCGGAATAATGATGGATAAATCTTTAGAGATGATAATTGGAATAATGGGAATCTTAAAAGCTGGAGGAGCATATTTACCAATAGATTCTGAATATCCAGAAGACAGAATAAAGTACATGTTAGAAGATAGTAGCACGAAAATTCTTTTAACACAAACCAAATTACTAGGAAGTGTAAGTTATGCTGGAGAAACTATAGACTTAGAAGATAATAAGCTATATGAAAGAAAGAATAATAACCTAAATAATATAGGTAAATCAAATGATTTGGCATATGTCATATATACTTCAGGAACAACTGGAAAGCCTAAGGGAGTAATGATAGAACAAAAAGCTCTTGTAAATTTATGTTTCTGGCATAATGAATATTATGAAGTAACAGAAAAAGATAGAGCAACAAAGTATGCAGGTTTTGGTTTTGATGCATCTGTTTGGGAGATATTCCCTTACATTATAACTGGAGCAACACTATATATGATAGATAAGTCTATAATGCTTGATAAGGATGAACTAAATAAATATTATGAGGATAATCAAATAACAATAGGCTTCTTACCTACGCAAATGTGTGAAGAATTTATGAATTTAAAGAATAAATCTTTAAGAAAGCTACTAACTGGAGCAGATAAATTAAAGGTATATAAAAAGCAGACTTATGAATTAATAAACAATTATGGACCAACAGAAAATGCGGTAGTTACAACAAGCTTTGTTGTAGATAAAGATTATAGGAATATACCAATAGGAAAACCAATAAGTAATTCTAGAATATACATATTGGGAGATAATAATACCTTAATGCCAGTAGGAACATGTGGAGAATTGTGTGTTTCAGGAGATGGACTTGCAAGAGGATATTTAAACAGAGAAGAATTAACAA
>NZ_LZZL01000177.1:0-2926 GCF_002006495.1 Clostridium sp. BL-8 | reverse complement strand
AAATCACTTAACTATGATACCCTTACAAAAATTAATTCTGCATATGAAACTTTATCCGAGAAGATGAATAAATCATTTAATTATGATAATCTTATAAAAATTGATTCCGTATATGAAACTTTATTCGAAAAGCTTGAAAATATAAATTTAGCTAATTTTGATTTAAATGACTATAGTGATACTGTAATTCAAGAAGCTACATTATTTGCAATAGATACATTTGAAACGGAGAATAAAATAGGAAACGAAGGAGAAATTACTAAAGAATTAAACTGGCAACAAAGCTTAAAAGAAAAATGGGACATATATGCCGAAAGAAATCCAATATATGCTTTTATCTTAAAAATTGTATTCACTTTTTTAATTTCTACAGTTTTTTTAAGTCCAATATATAACAATGTAGAAACACATATAAAAAGCATATTTAGTAACATTAATACAAATAATAATTGTGATTTAAAAAGTGCTAAAAAAAATACTAACAAATTTCTTAACGAGAATTACTATTATCTTAAGAATGAAATTAAAATTCGTTATAGATATATAAATCAAGATAATATTTCAATCCGAAATACCCACAAGAGAACTTCTTATGAAATGATTAAGGTTAATGCAGGAGACATAATAGGATTATTACCTGATAATAGTATAAATAAGAAGAAAAGATTTAAAAATTGGATCTATATTATATATACCGATAGCTTAAATCAAACTCACATAGGGTGGGTAAATAATCTATATACAGAAAGATTTAAATAAAGAAATTCTCTAGATAAACAGGTAGCCTAAATTTAATCAAAAATTAGTCATACCTGTTTTAATATATACAAAAAATCCTTTATGCTTACTTTACCTAAATCTATTCTTTTTCTTTATACAATTTAATCCATCTGTATAACGTTGCCCTACCACAATCCAATAATTTAACCATTTCAACTTTACTCAACTCTTTATTAATCATCTTAATATAATATTTTTTAAACTCTTTTGGCAGATTTTCAGCTTTCTTTTCTTCTCTACCAAACCATCTGCCAGTTTTAGTTGTTCCCGTTTCAATACACCTTGTAACTCCTTGCTGCACTCTTTCAACTGTATTTTCTCTCTCCATCTCTGCAACTGCTCCAAGGATAGTTAATATAAACTTATAGCCGTCACCTTCTGTATTTATCCTCTCTTTAACGAAATAAACTGTAACACCTTTATTCTTAAAATAATCACACGTTCTTCTAAGATCATCAACATTTCTTCCTAACATACTTATGCTTTCACAATAAATTATATCGTCATTATTGACCTCTAATTTCAATTTATTTAATGCAGGCCTATCAATACTCTTTCTGCTTATTTTATTCGAATAAGTCTTATCAAAAGTAATTCCTAACTTATCAAAAACCATTTCTTGCCTGCCTACACTCTGCTTTCTTATACTAATTCTCTCATATTTATAAATCATAAACTATCATCCTTAAATAATGAAATTGTCTTTATCTTAATATGTCTCATTAAACTATTCAAAATCTAATGATACATTCCAAGATAAAGATAATGTCATTTTTAGATAAAATTTATCAGGTTTTCTTTCATTTTTTAGTGTTTTTTATCCACTTTCCGCTCTTATCAACACTATATCCGTCTGGTGTAACACAATTAGAATACATCTTTCCATGCTCATCAAATGCATAACATGAACTATCAATCCACTTCCACAATGGCTTATCCTTATTCCCTCGAACCATTTTACAATCATCCCCTAAGTAATACCAGTTATTATTATTTTCATCATGGTACCAGGAATCCTGCAAAGCATATCCCTTATCATTAAAGATATACCATTCACCGCCTATTTCCTGCCATCCATCTTTTGATGAATAATAGCTTTTGTTTTCTAAACAGATGCAATACCACCACCCAACATCATTACAATTCCAACCAAGTTTCCATTCTACATTACTAGAATCCTCTGCTCCAACTAATCCATTAACAATAGCTTTTGCAATAACTTCTGGATCATATTTATCTACATCATCACTATCAGCAAATAAACACTCAACTAATATTACTGGCATTACAGTTTCATTAAGAACAATTAGGTTTCTTGTTTTTATGCCTCTGTTAGGTAAATTTAAAGTACCTGATAATGCATTAACTACTTTATCTGCATATTGATTTGCTACTTCTGATTTTCCAGCAACTAATACTTCTGGACCACTACCTCCCCCTGCATTAATATGAATTTCAACATACAACTCAATATCTGTTGTTTTAGCTATGTCATTAGCTTCATTTGCTCTTTCATAGCAGTCCTGGCAGCTATAGCTATTACTCTCATCAATTCTAAGTAAGTTGACTCCATAACCTTTTTCCTGTAAATACTGTGCAACTAAAGTTCCAATCTCACGAGTGCATTAACTTTCATCTAACTTATCAATAACACCACATCCAACATTCCCACTTGCAGTATGACCTACTGCTATTATAAAATTACTCATTTTTTATACACCTCCTTATGAGATATATGTGGTTTTGTCATATATACTAAATGTAGAGGTTGATTTTATCATGCTTGCTATAGCCTATTTTATAAATTAAGGAGGTCTATATGGATTTTGATTATATTGAAAGCTTAGTTTGCAAATGTAAAAATGGAGATATGATATCAAAAGAAAAATTAGCTAATGAATTTAGACCTTTAATAATTAATATTTCAAATAGAACTTTTATAGATGGATATGATAGAAATGACCTTAAGAACGAATGCTATCAGTCACTTTTTAAATGTGTTTCTTTATACAATCTGGAGAAGCATAAATTTGTTGCTTATGCTACTAATGCAATAAAAAATAATATAAATGACTTAATTAAGCATGTTAGAACTAGAAGCTCAACTAACGGCGATGATGCTTTAAGCCTTCATGCTGATGTTGAA
>NZ_LZZL01000176.1:0-3103 GCF_002006495.1 Clostridium sp. BL-8 | reverse complement strand
GAATAGATAATCAGGTAAAAATAAGAGGCTTTAGAATAGAAATTGGAGAAATAGAAAATCAACTTTCAAAGCTAAAAGAGATAAAAGAAGCCGTAGTATTAGCAAAAAGTGATGATAAAGGAGATAAGTATCTTTGTGGATATGTTACCTCAGAAGGAGAAATATCTGTTACTGAAATAAAAGATGAACTTTCGGAAAAATTACCATCATATATGATACCTAGCTATATAGTAAAGATGGATAAGTTACCATTAACCACAAATGGAAAAGTGGATAAAAGAGCTTTACCAGAGATTGATATAACACAAATTATGGAGGATGAGTACGAGGCTCCAAGAAATAAAATAGAAGAAAAGCTAGTAGAAATATGGGAAGAGATATTAGGAATAGAAGGAATAGGAATAAATCATAACTATTTCGATTTAGGAGGACATTCATTAAAGGCAGCAGTAATCATAGCTAAAATAAATAAGGAATTAGAAGTAGGAATAAAGGTAAAAGAGTTATTTGAGAATCCAACCATAAAAGGTTTAGGCAGAGTAGTAGAAAGAGCTGAGAAAAAAGAATACATAGTAATAAGTAAAGCAGAAGAAAAAAATTTCTATAAAGCATCTTCAGCTGAAAAGAGAATGTTCACATTATGGGAAATGGATAAGGCTAATACTGTTTATAATGTTCCTATGATATTAGAAATAGAAGAAGAATTAGATGAAGAAAAAGTAGAAATAGTATTAAATGAATTAATAAAGAGACATGAAGCTTTAAGAACAAGTTTCCATGTGATAGATGGGGAAATACTGCAGACAATCCATAAGAGATGGAAGTTAGATTATGGATATGAAGAAGTAGAAGAAAATTTAGTTAAAGAAAAAATAGATGATTTTATTAAGCCATTTGATTTAACAAAAGCTCCATTAGTGCGAAGTAAATTAATAAAATGCAAAGATAAAAAATACATATTTATATTGGATCTTCATCACATAGTAGCAGATGGAGTATCTATGAGCATATTAATGAAAGAGTTTGTTGAACTTTATAAGGGATATAGTTTAAGAGAACCACAATTACAATACAGAGATTACTCAGAATGGCAAAATAGCTTAGAAACAAATGGAACAATAGAAAGACAAGAACAATATTGGTTGGATAGATTGAGCGGAGAAATACCAGTATTAAATATAGTAACAGATTATGAAAGACCAAATGTTCAAAGCTATGAAGGTGACAGAGTAAATTTTGTAATTGATAACAAATTAAAAGAGAAACTAAACAACGCAGCAAAGGAAACAGGAACAACATTATATATGTTGCTTCTAGCAGCATATAATGTGATGCTGGCAAAATATAGTGGGCAAGAAGATATTATAGTAGGAACAGCACAAGCGGGAAGATCCCAGGCAGAACTTGAAGATACTGTCGGAATGTTTGTAAACACAGTAGCTCTTAGAAATCAGCCAAATGGAAATAAAACTTTTAGAGAATTCCTAGCTGAATTAAAAGATAATACCTTGAAGGATTTTGAAAATCTAGACTATCAATTTGATGATTTAGTTAATAAATTAGATGTTAAGAGAGATGTAAGCAGGAATCCAGTATTTGATGTAATGTTTGTTCTTGAGAATATGGATTTTGGTATAGATGAAAACTATATGAAAATTAAATTAATTGAATCAGAGTTAAATATATCAAAATTCGATTTGACATTAGTTGGAGCAGAGACAGAGGATGGCATAAACTTTAATTTAGAATATTGCAGCAAGTTATTTAAAAAAGAGACAATAGAAAGAATGAAAGAACACTACACCAATATATTAGACTGCGTAGTATCTAAATTAGATAGTAAGATATGTGAAATTGATGTAATTGGTGCAGAAGAAAAGGATAAACTATTAAATGAGTTTAATAAAACAGAAATGAAATATCCAAAGGATAAAACAATACAGCAATTATTTGAAGAACAGGCAGAAAAGTCACCAGATAATATAGCAATAGAATATGAAGACAAAAAATTAACATATGGTGAATTAAATGAAAGAGCAAATTCTTTGGCAAGAGTATTAAGAGAAAAGGGTATAAAAGCAGATACAGTTGTAGGAATAATGGTAGATAGATCACTAGAGATGATGATAGGAATAATGGGAATATTAAAAAGTGGAGGAGCATATTTACCAATAGATCCTGAATACCCAGAAGACAGAATAAAATATATGCTTGAAGATAGTAACGCTAAATTAATATTAAGAAAGAAAAATGTAGGAGAAGATATAGATTATTCAGGAGAAACAATATATTTAGAAGATAAAAACTTATATGTTAAAGAAAAGAACAACTTAACTTTGATAAATAAGACAAATAATTTAGCTTATATTATATATACATCTGGTTCAACCGGAACACCAAAAGGAGTTTTAATTGAACATTACAGTGTAATGAAATTGGTTAAAAACCCCAATTATATAGATGTAACTTGTAATGATACATTATTACAACTATCTAATTATGCATTTGATGGCTCTATTTTTGATATATATGGATCATTATTAAATGGAGCAAAACTCGTTATGCTTAATAAAAATGATTTACTTGAAATAAATAAATTAGGAAGCATAATAACGAATAAAAAGATAAGTGTATTCTTTGTTACTACAGCATTATTTAATAGTATCGTGGATAATAATATAGAATGCTTAAAGAATATAAGAAAAGTACTTTTTGGAGGAGAGAGTATATCTGTACGGCATGCTAAAAAGGCACTTGAATATCTTGGAGAAAACCACATAGTGCATGTATATGGACCAACAGAAGGAACTGTATATTCTACTTATTATAATATTAATCATATAGATAATACTAAAGGCTGTAATAACATACCGATAGGAAGTCCTTTAAGTAATTCAAAAGCATATATATTAGGAAAAGATAACTGCTTAGTGCCAATAGGGGTAGCAGGGGAGTTGTGTGTTGCAGGAGATGGGCTTGCAAGAGGATATTTAAATAGAGAAGAATTAACAAGAGAAAAATTTGCAGATAATCCATTTGAACCAGGAGCTAAAATGTATAGAACAGGAGATTTAGCAAGATGGCTTCCAGATGGAAATATAGA
>NZ_LZZL01000175.1:0-3785 GCF_002006495.1 Clostridium sp. BL-8 | reverse complement strand
CCTCAAACAAGTTGAGGACAAGCAGCAAATGGAACAACCTTTCACTAACAACTTTAAGCATCTCAATTTTAAATGCCTATTGCACAAATATGTATCTGATTTCTGGTATAGCTGCACATAAAAGTTTAACAAGCTAGATAATCATTCTATATAAAGTCAAGCTTAGAACTTATTTATCCATATTTTAAGCATTATTTTTTCTCAGGTTCTTTATATTGAACACCTTTTGTATCAACAGTAATTGATGTAATTACAACATCCTTTTTAGGTGCATCAGCTGAATTTGTCTCTACATTTTGTATCTTATCTACTACATCCATGCCTGAAATTACTTTTCCAAAAGCTGCATAATCTCCATCAAGATTTGGTGCATCACCTGACATTATAAAAAACTGACTTCCTGCACTATCAGGATCTTGTGTTCTTGCCATGGAAAGGACACCCTTTGTATGCTTCAGACTATTAGGAAAACCATTTGATGTGAATTCACCTTTTATTGAATATCCAGGTCCTCCAGTTCCATCTCCTTTTGGATCTCCTCCTTGAATCATAAAGCCTTTAATTACTCTATGAAATTTCAAGTTATTATAGAAATTCTTATTTGCTAAATCTATAAAATTATTGACTGTATTTGGAGCAGTCTCTGGATATAATTCTGCTTGGATAACACCATATCCATCTACTGTCATAGTCGCTATGGGCAAGTCCTTACTCTCGCTTGATGGACTATTCTCATTACTTTCACTTGTTTTAGATTGCGTATTAGATTCTTTTTTATTATTAACATTTCCACAACCAACTAGCACAAATAAACATGTTAACATTGTTATTAGAATAAAACTAAAATATCTTCTTACCTTCATATTTCTTCCACCTTATATGTATATTTAATATTCTAAGTATACCATAATCTTTCAAATCCTTCATAACGTTATACATAATAAATCTACATTAAAATTCTTTCTACTTATTAGAAATACTTTATTAATGATACCTCTTAATTAATTCACTCTTTAAATAAATATATTATTACATTTTATAAAGACTCTTTAATAGCTCTATTTCTTTTGCATAACCTTCTAACTCATTTGGTGTTTCAAGAAAAAATGGCAGATTGCAAAGTTTTGGATGATTAATAATATTTTTAATTCCTTCTATTCCAATAGAGCCTTCTCCTATTTTTTGATGTCTATCCTTATGACTTTCAAATGGATTCATACTGTCATTTAGATGTATTGCACATAACTTATTTAATCCAATCTTTTTATCAAATTCTTCTAATACACTATCTAGGTTATTTACAATGTCATATCCTCCATCATACACATGACAAGTATCAAGACAGACACCCATCTTATCTGATAGTTCTACCCTGCTTAAAATCTCTTGCAGTTCATCAAATGTACGTCCAATTTCAGTACCTTTTCCTGACATTGTTTCAAGTAAAACAGTTGTTGTCTGCTCTGGCTTTAATACTAAATTTAGCATATCCGATATATATTTAATTCCAATTTCTGTTCCCTGCTTAACATGGCTTCCTGGATGAAAATTATAAAAGTTATTTGGTATGTATTCCATTCTTACTAAATCATCTTCCATAATTTTTCTTGCAAAACTTCTTGTGTTCTCATCTGTAGAACAAGGATTTAGAGTGTATGGTGCATGAGCTAGTATTGTAACAAAATTATTTTCCTTAGTTAATTTTAGGAATTCTTCTACATCCTTTTCATCAATTGCTTTTGCTTTACTCCCTCTTGGATTACGAGTAAAAAATTGAAATGTATTTCCTCCTAGCTTAATAATTTCTTCTCCCATATTTTTAAAACCTTTTGATGCTGATAAATGACATCCTATCTTTAACATTTTATTACCTCCAAAAATAAAACTACACTATGGTATAATTAACATACTTATAGTGTAATTTATTTTTACTGTTTTGCATATAATTAATCTTCACTTCTAATTGTATCATTTATCATAATACTCATTAAATCATCCAAAGATACATTTTCCAATCCTTTTGGCATTTTAAAGTTAGGATCTCTTAGATCTCCTCCCATTTTATTTATTATTTGCTTTGCCTTCTCCTCATTTGGACCATCTACATTTACAATTACCCTATAATTTGCATCTGCAATTTCTTCAAATCTCCCATAACCGCTTACCATTGGACTTGCAGCAGCTAATGGCCCTGAATCATGCTTATCATTAGTAAGTACTAAGTCTGATAAGTTAATTGGATTTCTGCCTGCACCTAACTTACTTGGAGCACTTACAGCTGCATGATCATCTTTTATATCTACTACGGAATCTGTTATTCCTACCTTTTTTAACGCTTCAACCGCCTCACTAGCAGCTTTGATTCCACTGAAATAACCTTCTATTTTCATAAAAAATACCTCCAACTTTATTAATTAAGTTAAAGGTATTTTTTCACTATTACTTAACTATTATTCTTAAAATAATATAAAGGTATGTTTTTTATAGATTGAACTGCTTATTAACATAGTACAGAATACTTATCTTATATTGTAATAAGTTCATACTCTTTATTTCCAAGTCCTAATTTTACTGCATAATCAACTGCAACCTTCCAATCAGTTTCAGGGCTTACATCAGTAAAGTGGTCATGGTGCTCACAACCATTTTTCTCAAGAAGGCTTCCACTCATTACAGGCTGGTTGTTTACTGCATCAGCACATGCAATATCCAATGCAACTGGATCAAAAGATGCGAACATTCCAACATCAGGAACAATTGGTACATCATTTTCCGCATGACAATCACAATATGGAGATACATCAATTACCAAACTAATATGGAAATTTGGTCTTCCATTTAATACTGCCCAAGCATATTCAGCTATTTTTTTATTTAATATGTCATTAGATTCATCTGATGCAGGCATAACAGCATCCATAGGACAAGATCCTATACATCGCCCGCAACCAGTACACTTATCGTGATTAATGGAAGCTTTTTTCTCCTCAAGAGTAATAGCACTATGGGCGCAATTCTTAGCACACATTCCACACCCAACACATTTATCTTGAGAAACACTTGGCTTTCCGCTGCTATGCATTTCCATTTTTCCAGCGCGTGAGCCACAGCCCATACCTATATTTTTCAAAGCTCCACCAAATCCAGTTAATTCATGCCCTTTAAAATGATTTAAAGAAACAAATACATCTGCATCCATAATAGCATGTCCTATTTTAGCTTCTTTTACATATTCCCCGCCAATAACAGGAACTAAAGCTTCATCGGTACCTTTTAATCCATCGCCTATTAATATATGACAGCCTGTTGAAAAAGGGCTAAATCCATTTGTATAAGCAGAATTTAAATGATCAAGAGCATTTTTTCTTCCACCTACATATAAAGTATTACAATCTGTCAAAAATGGCATTCCGCCTAATTCTTTAACAGAATCCACTATAACTTTAGCAAAGTTGGGACGTAAAAATGCTAAATTTCCAGGCTCTCCAAAATGAATTTTGATTGCTGTGTATTTTTTATCAAAGTCAATTTGATCAATTCCTGCAGCTTTAACTAAACGTTTTAATTTCTGTAATAAATTTTCATTTCCAGTTACTTTCATATTAGTAAAATAAACTTTTGACTTCTCCATTTCAAAATCCTCCTAATAATACATATATTACATAAAGATACACTTATTATTATATTGTTTCGAGTTAACTCTAAGTCAATAGCAAAATTAAAAACAATGGCTAAAATGAAAAAGTAACTTCTTGATTGCAATACTAAATTCTTGATTAATGACT
>NZ_LZZL01000174.1:0-3623 GCF_002006495.1 Clostridium sp. BL-8 | reverse complement strand
GCAGAGGACTGAAAATCCTCGTGTCACTGGTTCGATTCCAGTTCGAGCCACCATATTAAAAGCACTAACGTAAGTTAGTGCTTTTTTGTCTTATTGCAAAAAAACAGCTATGGTATTAGACAAAAATTTTTTAAAGATTTAAAATTCTGGAGTGTAATAAGGGCTGTCGCATTGAGAAAACCAACCACAATATGCTGTATCAGAATTTAAAACTTTAATTCAGGATAGTGTAGTTTCTATTTTTTTGAGCGACAGCCCAATAAATTATACAATTAAACAGTGCATTGTTCCACTGATATTGAATATTCACCGCAATTAGGACATACAGTTACACTAACTATATAACTATCATCCACTTTACCAAATCCAAAAAGCTGATTAAAGGATGTATGTTTATATTCATTACCAATAGTATTTATTACATATTGATTATTTTTTGTGTAAATAAAAAAGTGATATTCTAAATAACGATAAGATTTATTTATCTCTTCTTGGGAGTTGCAAGAACATTTTCCCATGTAATACTCATTTGAGAAGTTTACCTCTTCACCTTCATTTAAAGCATCTAAAATAATATCCATAGAAAGACCTGAAACCGTAGCTTCATCATCAAAAAATATTCCGTCGCAATTTTCCTTTGTTAATACGTATTCTTTGCCATTATGAGAAAATTTATATTCCACAAAATAACCTCCTTAAGTCAGCAGAATGCTCATATGAATATTATACACTAGATATCATAAGTATTCATGTAAGTATTAAGTTAAAATTATCTCTTTACAATGATTATTTAGGTGTATTAAGAATGACAATATTGAAATATGTATATATTCTATATATTCTCAATTTGCCAGTCTATTGGTGTTTGATTAGTAGAAACTAAAAAGTCATTTGTTTTTGAAAATGGTCTACTGCCCAAAAAGCCTCTTGAGGCTGATAAGGGACTAGGATGAACTGATTTTATGATAAAATGCTTTGGATTAGTAATTAAACTAGTCTTTGAAATAGCATTATTTCCCCAGAGAATAAAAACTATAGGAGTTTCCTTTTCATTTAATATGGTAATAATCCTATTAGTAAATTCCTCCCAACCTTTGTTTCTATGCGAGTTGGCTTCGCCAGCTCTGACAGTAAGTACTGTATTTAATAATAAAACACCTTGATCAGCCCATTTTTTAAGATAGCCATTGTTTGGAATATAGCATCCTAAGTCATCATGAAGCTCCTTGTAGATGTTAATTAAAGATGGTGGAGCTTTTACACCAGGATTAACAGAAAAGCTTAAGCCATGTGCTTGTTTAGGACCGTGATAAGGATCCTGTCCTAAGATAACGACCTTAACATCACTATAAGGTGTAAAATGCAACGCATTAAAAAGATCATACATATTTGGATAGATGATCTTAGAGTTATATTCATTGACTAAAAATTTTCTTAATTTAAGATAATAATCTTTATGAAATTCGGATTCTAAATAATTTTTCCAATCGTTTTTTAATATTTCAGACATAACATCACCCGAAATTATTATAACATTATATTACAGATTTATGTATATTAGATTATATTGACTAAAAATATTTGCTCATTATTGTTGTTTGAAGGGTCAGATGCTGTTAAAATGGAATGTATAAAACAAATTACTAAGAAAAATAATATAAAATATTTATTATAAAGGAGAATTTACATGGAAAATAAAGTATTAGCTATTGCAGCAGGACATGAAATAACAGAAAAAGATTTAAATGCGATTATCAGCAGGTATCCTCAAGAACAAAGAGGCGCATTACAAAGTGAAGAAAAGAGAAAACAATTAGTAGAGCAATTAATTTCATTTGAATTAATGAATAAGTTTGGAAAAGAAATAAACATAGATAAAACACAAGAATATAAAGATGCCATAGAAAACATATCAAAGGAAGTTATAACTTCAATGGCAATAAATAAGATATTAGCTGATGTAACAGTTACAGATGATGAAGTTAAAAAGTATTATGAAGATAATAAAGAATCTTTTGGTAAACCAGCTACAGTTTCTGCTCGACATATTTTAGTTGAAACAGAAGAAGAAGCTAAAAAGGCTAAGGAAGAAATTTTAAGTGAACAAATATCATTTGGGGATGCTGCAATGAAGTATTCAATGTGTCCATCAAATATGCAAGGTGGAAATCTAGGTGAATTTTCAAAAGGCATGATGGTACCAGAATTTGAAGAAGCTGCATTTGATGCTGAAATAGGTACAATTACTGAACCAGTTAAAACTCAATTTGGATATCATTTAATATTAGTAGATGCAAAAAACGAAGCAGCAGTTACTAGCTTTGATGAAGTAAAAGATAATGTTTTAAATGAATTAGTAAAACAAAACCAACATACTAAGTATGAGCAAATTTTAAAGGAATTAGAAGGAAAGTATGGAGTTGAGAGAAAGTAATTTCTTGCGACAATCAAGTAGTTATTTACATAATAGTTCTAAAGTTACTAAGTAAAATACTAATAGGACACAAATTAGATTTTAACAGCTACAATAAAAAACAGCTGCATTCTGGTTAAAGAATGTAGCTGTTTACGCGTATAAAGGATTTTAATGCTGAAATGTTACAAAATAAGTATGATATAAAAAATATATATTGTTACATAAGATTATAGTATGCTTAGCTACTCTAATAAGTCTAAAAATGAGGTAATATATTTATCCGCGTACTTAAGAAAATCCTCCCTTGAATTTAAGCATTCAGTATCTTCTACTGCAATTACCTTCATGTCCGCACATTTTGCAGCTTGTACAGCAGGCAGGATATCTTCAAACACGATACAATTCTTTGGAGAAATGCCTAATTTTTTAGCAGCTAGCAAATATACATCGGGAGAATCTTTACCATTAGAGACTTCATCGGTAGTTGTGATTGAATCAAAATAATCATAAACTTTATTATTTTTTAAGCAAGCTTCCAACAGAGAGTGAGAATTACTGGTAGCTAAAGCGATTTTTATTTTATTAGATTTTAAATAATCTAAAAATTTTAGCACTCCTGATTTTAATTTTACATTATTAGAGTAATGATAATAGGCCATATTATGCCAATCAGCTACTATTTTTTCTATGGAATCATTGAGTTTAAATTTTTCTTTAAAATAAATAGCAGTTTGAGTAAAACTTAAATGTTCAATATCATTTTTTAAATTATCAGGCACAGTATAACCTTTATCTTTTAGGTAATCAGTATCAATTTTACTCCAAACCCACATGGAATCAACTAGAGTCCCATCTAAGTCAAAGATTGCAGCCTTTATATTATTTAACATGTATACCTCCATAAATTATTACTGGTGATATTTACAAAGCTATTATAATAATTATAAATTGATTTGTAATTATTATATATGTTGCAATTAAAAATTTGCAATGTACAATTGACAATTAGGGTTGAAGTCTTTACAGGATTTTTTCAACAATTGCTAATTGTAAATTGTGCATAGCGAATTGCAATACATATAATAAAAGGATAAATAAAAAAACTTAAGGATTATCCCTAAGTTAATATTTGTATATTTTAGATAATATTTTTGGTCGGGGTGACAGGGATTGAACCTGCGACCTCATGGTCCCAAACCACGCGCGC
>NZ_LZZL01000173.1:0-3358 GCF_002006495.1 Clostridium sp. BL-8 | reverse complement strand
TTGGGCAGGAGGGATTTCAAAAGTATTGTCAAGTATTTCGTACATTGAGTTATGAGATACTGGAAAAATTATGAGTATAACGCGAAATTGGCAAATTATAACTTGAAGGGGAAAATTAACATGGAGGAAATAAAAGATTTAAAAGTGGTAACGTTGAAATATGTAATGGAAACATTGCAGCTATTGATTGAGAAATACAAATTTAATGTAGATACACTTTCAAAATTATTAGATGTAAAAAAAGACGTTATTTTAAGCAAAGATGAAAAAAGGCTATTTGAGAACTCTAAAGATTTTAGGAAGATGTCTGATTTAATTATGATGCTTGAACTTATAGGGAGAGATAATGCCGATTTAAAAATTGGAGCATTTTTGCAAGTCTTATTAGAATATCATAATATTTCGGCAGAAACAATTGCATTGATGTCTGGAATTAATGAAAAAGAAGTTAATGATTTAGTAGAAAATCCTAAATTAGTTTCTTTAGAAAGTAAATATAAGATATCTAAAACAGTGATGTCATTACGTTTTTTCTTGAAAGAATTAGAACCATAAATTGTAATTAATAGAGGAGATATTATGGTTGAAATATTATTATCATATGCTATTTTATTATATGTGGGATTAGTGTCAGATGCAGAATATAAGGAAAATCTTGATTCACATTTCTTAAAACATCCTGATAGTGCTTTGCTATTAGAATTGGAGTGGAGTACTTTAGATATACAAGGTACAATTAAAATTATTTTTGACTATTGTTTAAAGAATAATTTTAATTATGATACCTTTGGCTGTTTCTTAATTAGGAAGTTAGAAGAAATTTATTATCAAGATGATATGGATATACATTTCTTTGGCTCAAAAATGTACTCAATATGGAGAGTATTGCCATCTGAAATTGAAAATAAAGAACCATTTTGGACTTTATGTTATGCGGATGATCCTTTGTCGTGTGGAGATGAAAGGCAAACAAGAGAACTTTATCAAAAGATGTTTCAGTATTATAAATAATAACAAATCTCCATTTATTGAGATGTCTATAAAGAGTTTTTTAGGAAGGAAGTTTATATGTGGATAAGGAGATAGTAAAACTATTCAAAACAGAAATGTATGATGATATGTATAATGCAATAATTTATTTTTTATCATCATTAGAGATTAGAGAAGGCAAATTTGAAGGTAACGAAATATTGATTCATAAGATTGATAGAGATACAGTTATTTTATATCAAGAATATAAATTAGATAATGGTAAGTACGAGCGTTCAAGGAACGCATTAATATACGATATTAAATTATTACTTGAAGAATTAAGAAAATATAAGGAGAATAACGTATAAATTACAATTTGCTTGTTAATTTGATATAAGGTTAATTAAAGTACTATATCAAATAATAAATAAGTTTAAAGGCGATAAACATCAAAAATCAATGTCTATCGCTTTTTGCTTATGTAGCTTTATAATAATCATCATTAGAATTATCAGTATCTATAGCTACTTCAAGTTTGGATGATATTATCGTATTTAACTTGTTAATTGATGAAGAATTATTGAATGAATATTTTGGAAATGATCTTTATTTTGAATTAATAAGTCTAAATTATAAAGATAAATATGTGATCAATGAATTAGAAAATTTACTATTTAGCAAGATACCATTCGGAATATTTGAAGAAATTATAATTAGAGAATTTCTTAAAGAAGAAGCAGATAAGATTGAATTACATAGTCTTGAAAAGATGTATTTACCTCCTAAAAAGAGTTTCATTAATAGAATTATTGAAAAAGTTAAGAATATAAAATAAGTTATTGAAAAGCAAAAAATCACTGGAAATTCTCCAGTGATTTTTTAAAAAACTTATGACATTATGATAACACAACGGAAATTATAAGTCTAGTAATATATGTATAAAATGATAAAATTTTAATATCAGGTTAACTCGCGAGTGCATTTGATTATAAAAAAGTATCAATTGTAAAGGAGATAAACTTAATGAATAAAGATTGTCATATAGAAGTAGTATATTTACAAAAGATTTTATGTAAAAACTTAGGTCAAGACTATAAAATACTCAAAATTATAAGAATTTATGGAGGAGCACGGAAAGTAACATATAAAATAGAATGTAATAAAGGCTTTTCATGTATTCTTTATGTTTGGGATAATTCTATGGATTATTTTAATGAAAAAACAGATGAGGATGATATATTTAAATCAAATGGGGCAGATTTGTTTGAATTAAATAATAAATTCCTCACACAAAATGGGATTAGGACACCAAGAATATATTATATAGACAGAAGTAGGAAAGATTATTCATTTGATTTTGCACTAGTTGAATATATAGCAGGTGGAGAAATAGAAAAATATTTTTATGCCGATGAAGAGACTAAATATAAAGTATTTACTGATTTAAGTGAAAACATTAAGAAAATGCATTTATTCAAAAATGAATTTTATGGGAATCTTAAAACTGAAAAAGCATTGAAATTTGGAAGTGAAAGAATATTACTGGATAGAAATATAAAAGAAATTGAATATTCATCAAGATTTCATGAAGGAATATTAAAAAATAAGACCATGTTAATTAATAAAATACAAGAATTGTATGATAATATGAAACCTAGAAATGATTATGTATTTATACATGGGGAATTAGGCCCAAATCATGTTTTGGTGGATGAAAATCTTAATACTTACTTAATAGATATAGAGAGTGCTATGTTTTTTGATGCAGAATATGAACATAGTTTTTTGCAATTCAGATTTGGTGATTATTATAAATATTTTAATGAGGATAATCTTGATTTAGACAGATTAAAATTTTATAAAATGTATTTGCACATTTCATGTCTCTCAGGTGCATTGGAGCTTAAACAAAAATCATATCCGGATATTGCTGAGGTTAATGGTATGATTGAATATAATTCTGAACAAGCACTGAATTTCTTAGGAAATGAATAAATAAATTTAAAGGCGATAAATATTGTAAAATTAATGTTTATCGCCTGTTTCTTATGCAATCTTATGAGAATCATCATTAGAACCATCGGTATCTATTCTATAGCTACTCCAAGTTTTGCAGATATTATGGTATTTGATTTATTTATTGATGTTGATAGGTTATCAATACAAAAGACAAGCTTTTGGTTCTCTGCTTAAGCATTGACTAAACTATGTATGACGTTATTATCAACGGTTATACTTAATATGCAGATCGCGTGATGCACCCAGCCCAGCAAATAAGCATAACGCGGAAGCACTGATTAAGACAATAAGTGGTAATTCCCAGTTGTTATATGCATCATGTAGAAAACCAAAAAGCATCGGTCCAAAAGCAGCGAGTAGGTAGCCG
>NZ_LZZL01000172.1:0-3847 GCF_002006495.1 Clostridium sp. BL-8 | reverse complement strand
TTACCGAAATCACATACATTTTTATTCCACAGGACTTATGAAATTTTCACTGGAAGGTTCTAATCGGGAAGGTTGTGCCCATTTCTGCATGCTCCTGAAACAAGTTCAGGACAAGCAGCAAATGGAACAACCTCCCGCTAAGAACCATCACAGCTTAATTTCAAATGCCTGTTGCACAAAAATATATGTGATTTCTGGTGTAAGTACACAAAAAAGCTTAACAAGTATAGCCAATTATTCTATACATAAGCCAAATTTATATTTCTTTATCTATGAGTGCCTTAAAAATAATTACTTAACAGAGATATTTTTACCAAAATTATAAAAAGTATTCTTAATTTATTTATAAGCTTGTATGTAAATTTAATAAAAGAAGAAACAAATACTGATATAACATTTTCTTATAGAATGAAAGAAGGGCCCTCCTTATTAATTTTCTGAAATGTCATGAAGTTTTAATTATTAATATTATAGGGTATAATTAAAATAATATGATTCAATGTTTAGAGAGGTGAATTTATGGTCAATATAGATGCAAAATTAAATGAATTAAAGAATTATTTTAAAAGTAACAATAATATACTGGCTGCATGGTTTACAGGTTCATATGGGACAAAAAATCAGAGAGAAGATAGTGATATTGATATTGCATTGCTATTTGACAAACAGGTTAGTATTATGGAAGAAATGTCTGTATCCTGTGAAATCAGTGAAATTGCTGATTTTGATAATATCGACACAATTAACTTATTATCTGCCCCTATAACTTTGCAGTTTAAGGTTATAGATGAAAATAGAAATATTTATGAAGGAGATTACTATAAAGTTTGTGACTTTATGGAAGAAACATTTAATAAATATAGAGATGAAAAATATTATCTGGACCGGTTTATGCACGATTTTTATGAAAGTTATAACATTAACAGGGGGGATATTAATGGAATTTGATAAAAATAAAATAGATCAGAAATTATTATTCATGAATACATGCTTAAATAAATTAAAAAAACTAGAAGAATTTGATAAAGATGTGTTTATACAGGACTTTACTAAAGTTGATAGTGCTAAATATTTATTACAAGTAAGTATAGAAGCTATGCTAGATATATCTAGCCATTTAATTGCGAGAAATAGATGGGGAAGACCTAAAGATAACAAGGATCATTTTCAATTATTATCTGATAATGGAATAATAGATAATAAAGATGTATCTATATATTTTAATATGGCAAAATTCAGAAATAGGATAGTTCATATGTATTTTAACATAAATGACGAAATGATATATGATATAATTCAAAATAATATTAGTGATTTCGAAAGATTTATTAGTAATATTGTTAGTGTTATTTCACAAAAATCAGATGCTATTGATAAAACGTCATTATCATAATTCTTGTGAAAAATTATGAAGTATAAGTTAAAAATAATATATAAAAAAGTAAGGAGTCTACATTTTGTCTGTAGGCTCCTTTCCAATATAGGATTTAGTATCCTTATCTGATTTCACTATCTTAATTAAAGAATTCAGTAAACGCTCTAATTATATACTCATTATCCATTACAGCTGCTAATTCTCTTATTGAATGCATACTAAGTATTGGTGCACCTAAATCTATTACTGGTATGTTTAATTTTGCTGCTGTAATAGGCCCTATTGTTGTTCCGCCTCTTAAGTCTGATCTGTTTACAAATACCTGACATGGTACTCCAGCTTTTTCGCATATTCCCTTAAATACTGCACTTGCATAGCTGTCTGTTGAATAGCTTCCTCCGGCTGCAATTTTAAGAACTGGCCCTTTTCCAAGCATTGGTCTGCTGGTTGGATCGCATTTTTCAGTATAATTTGGATGCAGTGCATGAGCTAAATCTGCTGAAATCATTATTGAATTACTTAAGGCTCTCTTAAAATCTTCTCTCTCTTTTTTTAGTCCCATGGCTATTCTTTCTAAAATATTACTCAAAATAGAGGAATTTGCACCTTGAGAAGTTAAGCTTCCTATTTCTTCATTATCTAAAGCTACTAAAACCTTAGTCGACTTAATTTCATTACTGCTAGTTAAAGCCTTTAAACCTGCAAATACCATCCAAAGATCATCTAATCTTCCGCATGATATAAATTCATTATCTGCTCCAAATAAAATTCCTTCTGCATATTCATATAAGAACAAATCAAAGTCTAATATGTCACTAGCATCTACTTTTAAGGTCTCTGAAATTAAATTAATTAAATATTGATCATTTTCTAGTTTATCTTGAACCATTGTAAGTAGTGGCAATGTATCCTTCTGCTTATTATATTCATAGCCTTCATTAATGCTTCTATTCATATGTATTGCTAAATTAGGAATAATTAAAACTGGCTTATTAATATCAATTAACTGAGTCTTTGGGTTAAAAGGATTTTCTCCTTTTAAGGTTACTCTTCCAGCTATGCTTAATGGTCTGTCAAACCATGTGCTGAGTATTGCTCCTCCATAAACCTCTGTATTTAATTTAATATAATGACCTTCAACCTTAATCTCAGGATTTGGCTTTATTCTAAAGCCTGGTGAATCTGTATGAGCCCCAATTAATCTAAAGCCATCTTTTTCAATATCACCGCTTCCAACTTCAAATGCAATTAAAGCAGAGTCATTTTTCATTACATAATGTTTTCCGCCTTTTTTTAAGTCCCACTTATCCTCTTCCTTAAGCTCCTCATAACCTTCCTTGTCTAAAATCGCCTTAATTTCATAGGCACCTTGAAAAGCCGTTTTACTCTTATTTATAAAATCTAATAGTTCTTGTGCATTGCTCATATAATTAATCCCTCTTCCTTACTGTAAGTATTAAAATTCATATTCATAGAAGAACATCCAAAAAAGCTATAGACATTAAATAAACTCCTCAATATGAAATTATATATATATTATATACTTTTATTCTTAATAAGAAAAAGCATTGTTATTCCTTATTATGCTTTCTTTCATAAATCAAAAGCTAAAACTACTTACGAGCTGCTCATCTTTTCCAAGCTTTCTTTCGCCACTATATAATTCTATTACTTCTTCATTATCATCATTGATATTAATTTCATCACTAATATTATTATTTTTTCGTTTACCTTTACTAACCCTTTTCCTTTTTTCTAATACTTCTGGAACATTGTACTTAAAATTTTCTGCATTAATTCTTTCTGTCTCAACCTTGGCATTGGCATCATTAGAAGTTTGATCAATACATTCAATATTATTCATAGTATTTATATTCTGAGTCAAGTTCATTTTAACATCCTTAGATTCATCAGTTTTTGTAGTATCATTACTACAAGTCAAATTATCTATATTACCAGCTCTATTTGTATCATCAGCTTTTGAATTTTCATTTGTACTGCTGTTGTTTAATGAAATAATATTATTATTCGAATCAGCTGCTGCCTCGCGCCTAGCTCCTAATTGTTCTTTATTATGAGCATTACCATCTACAGATTTGTCTTCAAAAACCTTGGAGTTTGTTTCAACTTTATCTTCTGTTTTATTTTTATCTTCTATTTTAATATTTTGATGCTTTGCAAAGTTTTTAACTCTATATATTTTATCTTCAGTTAATTCAACCATTTCAAGCCCTATAAAGGTTTCCATTGCAAGCTCAACTTGTGAAGGCTCCCTATTGAATTCTATAGCTAAAGTTTCTATAGTATATGGAATATTTCTAGATAAAAATAATGCTCCTCCTAAATTCACTTTACCAGCCAAAGCAATAAGTCTGATCCAAATATAGTGAATAAGATCTCTCTGCTCCATTCTATCGATTATCTTAAATTTAGTATCCTCATGCATATCAACTCTTAATTTAACAAATTTTC
>NZ_LZZL01000171.1:0-3606 GCF_002006495.1 Clostridium sp. BL-8 | reverse complement strand
ATTCTTTAAAATGAGTAGCATCCATAAAACATTCATCAATACTGTATCTTTGAATCTTAGGAGAATATTCATTAAGTAGCTTATATAACTATCGCTCATTTCTGCACTCTCATTTAGTAATAGTTTTTATTACTTACGATTTTTGGATTCGATTAAATCATTTTCTATTCAGTATGCATCATTCTGTAGGTATTAGTATTTAGTCTATTTTATCAGTTCTGTTTTTTCATTGCGGCTTATTATTTTCTATAATTTGTACAATCTACTGCACCATTATTGCACCACAAACTTATTGTTTTTATAAAAAAAGAGCTGCAACTATTTATTATTAGCATAACTACATTTTATAATTTTTCATTATACTTTAGCTTCAAAAATAAAATAGTACAACTTATTTGCTTCTCCATCTAACTTTATTAAAGAAATTAGTATTAACAAATTTATCACTATCGTCAGGATCTAAGTAATACTTTCCATCTTTTAAATTATTATTTATTTTATTTAAAACATCAACAAATTTATTTAAATCGCCATATTTAATATCTATCTTATCATCTTTTTGTTTAATTTTTAATTCGTCTAATTCATGTCTCAATATATAAAATAAAGCTGAATATTTTGCTACAAGAGTATCATGATATTCTTTTAATGTAATTTTCTCACATTCTGGATGATCTTTTATATGGCATATTCTATATAATCCATCCAAATATTTTGCATTAAAAGTTTCTATGTGTATATTTTCTACAATTCCATATTTACAGTCTGTCTTTCTTAATGCATCTTTTACTATTTGAGATACTTCTTTTCCGATATCGTCTACACTTTTCACTTCGCTTTTACCTCTGTGAACTACAATTTTACCACTTTTTTTTAACTCATCCTTTGTTCTGTAATCCGATTCCTGCTCATATGCAATTTTGCTAGATATATTATTAATATCAATATAGTTATTATTCATCTTATCACCTCAAAACATTATTTTATTAAGTAATTCTACATAATGCCTAAAAATCCTTATTAAATTAATAAATAATACAGTTTTATAAAAAATGTGGTCAATATTTTCTAACATTAACTGCAATTATTACATGATAATTTTATTGTTCTACGATTTTATAACTTAATTCAAATTTATCTAAATTATCATCAACGTACATTTTATATACATTAACTTATAACTTTTTTTCCTATCTTTATCAATTTGTCTGTATATATATCACTACAAGACATTCTGATACATATAGCATTTATTTCTATACCTAAAATACTGTTCGTAACCAGTCCACCTTTTTCATTTACATTCACAAGTCGACTCGCCTCTAATTTAAGAAATGGTATCCTATACTCATTTTCATAATCCCAAAAGCTGTGCTTAATAATAGTATTATGAAAAAGTAAACTCTGGTATAATTCTAATTGTTCTTTTTTGTCATTTGAAATTGTACCCTTAATTTCTTTGGTTATAAGATTTATATAATTCATATAAACAACATTCGCGGGAGCACGTTCCCCATCATAGGATATTGGGAAGAAAAACTTAGTTTTTTTACAGTATATCCAATACACCCCCCCTTATGGTTATTAGCATAATGCGCCCACATAGGCATATTACTTTCTAAATTAGTTGTAAAGTAACCTATTAAAACGCCTTCTTGATAAGATTTAATTAATTTTTGTATTATTTCAACTGGATAATTATATTTATTAATTTTTTCCTCATTTATATATAACGATTTTAATTCAAATGGATCATTAAGATTATCACGAGTTGACATCCAAAACTCTTTATTTTCAATAGACTTAATTTTTATATCATTGAAATTTTCAAGTTTGCATTTCTCTTTACATTTAGGAACCTCACTAAGATACATAAACTTAAATAATGTTTTAGAAATGTTTTCAATTCTATAATTATTTGCCTCATGAAAACTTTTTTCTTCCATCAATCTCATGTATTTTCTCATATTATATCCCTCCCCAATATAATAATATCATAAATTACTGCAAACAAAAATAAAGCTGGATTAATTGAACTGGCTAATCCAGCTTTATTATATATTGGTACTCCCAGCAGGTAAAATAATGCTTGTATAATAATATTCATTAATATTATTATATATCTTATAAAACCTTTATTAATCAGCTTTTAAGTATTTTATAATTTTTTATTATTTTTTGCTCTTGAAAATAAAATAGTACAATTTTGCATATAATATTTACTGATATACACTAATTTTAATTAATATAATCAAAACAATCTCATGCATTTTAAAGTGCACTAACATTTTTACTAAGCTCTTCTAATTGTTTCTTCTCTTCTACATATGCATATGTTTTAGCTATAAGTATTATTAATCCTGTTTTTATAACCTTAAATAGCTTCATACATTCCTCTTCAGTTTGATTATGGATACCTTCACTTATTATATTATATATTCGCGAATCATTCTTTATTTGTTCTGGAAGGAATTTATTTCTTTTAATCCTTTCCTTCATAGTTATTCCTGTATTATCAATTTCCTGCTTATTTTCAGATATTGCTATTAGTTTTTCAAAAGCTCTTCTGATATACAAAAGACTTGCTATCCCATAGCCATATGATTCCATAATTAATGCAGTTTTAGTATATTTAATTATTTCTTTAGAATCCATTTTATCACAAATTTTTTTTATTTTTTCTATTAATTCACTGCTGCCATTATCAACTTCTGATGGATATTGACCAATTTTTATAATTTTATTTCCACATTTATAATAAATATTATATTTTTTATGTTTATTATTTATGCAACATTCATATTCTTGAACAAATAAAGCCCCTTTATTTAAATTATTAGTAGCTTTATTGTTATAATCAAATACTTCTGAAATAATATACGACGAATTGTCAAATTTACCATCAACAGGAGTATAATTAAACTTAACAATATTTATATTCTTTCTTTTTTCATTATACCAAGTACTCCTCTTAAAAGTTGTCTCAATACCACATTCAGGACAAAAATTCATAAAAGACTCATCGTCTTCTTCCAACAATTCTTCATATTTTGATATCTCTTTCGTCTCATATAAATTCATAAATCTCTCTCCTTTCTTCGATATGTATATTGTTCTTCTTTAAATTATAAAATCCTCCCATTTTAGTTTAAAAACTTTATGTTATTTATATAGCATTAATATCAGATTCACCTTATAAAAGTAACTTTTTTAAAGTTTACACAACTTGCATCACATTAGCATAAATCTTTTCTTAGCGTAAAGTTTAAATAAGACATCATAGTAAAAAAATGCTATTATAAAATTAGTACAAAAATTTGCTTATATGCCACAATAGGAGGAGTCATTATGAGTCAAGAACTTAATGAATCAACTGATAATAAATATAATACCTCATTGCAAAGCACATCAAATATAAACACTGTATTCAATAAAATAAACAAATCATTTAACTATGATGCCCTTACAAAAATTAATTCTGCATATGAAACTTTATCCGAGAAGATCAACAAATCACTTAATTATGATACCCTTGCAAAAATTAATTCTGTATATGAAACTTTATTCGAGAAGATGAATAAATCACTTAACTATGATACCCTTACA
>NZ_LZZL01000170.1:0-4056 GCF_002006495.1 Clostridium sp. BL-8 | reverse complement strand
GCTGTTAACCGATAGGTTGGAGGTTCGAGTCCTCTTCGCGGAGCCATTTTTTTATATTTTTTTAGACTATATTTTTATATTGACAGAAATGTTAATTTTGTTAAAATTAATTTATAAATTAAATATGCACGTTTAAGAAAGAATAGTAATCTGAAAGTCAATTATAGAGAGATGGTGTTTGGTGAGAACCATTATTGATTTGTGATGAATGGCGCTTTTTAGTGCAAAGGTATTTTAAGAAGAAAGATGGGCCTAAGCCAAGAAGGGTGGAACCGCGGAATTATAATTTCGTCCCTTTGTGGTTAGGGCTTTTTTTATTTTTATAAAAATGTATTTGGAGGGATAAACGATGGCAGTAGAAAAGACAATGGATAAGATTGTAGCACTTTGTAAAAACAGAGGATTTGTATTCCCAGGCTCAGATATATATGGGGGGTTAGCTAACTCATGGGATTATGGTCCTTTAGGTGTAGAATTCAAAAATAATGTAAAAAGAGCCTGGTGGAAGAAATTTGTTCAAGAAAGTCCTTATAATGTAGGATTAGACTCAGCTATTTTAATGAATAGTGAAGTTTGGGTGGCATCAGGACACGTTGGTGGTTTCTCAGACCCACTAATGGATTGCAAAGAATGTAAAGCAAGATTTAGAGCAGATAAGCTGGTTGAAGATCATATGACAGCTAATGGTGCAGAAGTAGCAAGCGCTGATGGATGGTCTAATGAACAATTAAAAGAATATATTGAAAGTAATAATATAGTTTGTCCTAAATGTGGAAAAATGAATTACACAGATATAAGAAAATTTAATCTTATGTATAAAACTTTCCAAGGTGTTACTGAGGATGCTAAGTCAGAAATTTATTTACGACCTGAAACAGCACAAGGTATATTTGTTAATTTTAAGGCGGTTCAAAGAACTTCAAGAAAGAAAGTTCCGTTTGGTATAGCTCAAATAGGTAAATCTTTTAGAAATGAAATTACTCCTGGTAACTTCATATTTAGAATAAGAGAATTTGAACAGATGGAATTGGAGTTCTTTTGTAAACCAGGAACTGATTTAGAATGGCATAAATATTGGAAGGACTATTGCTGGAACTTCTTGCTAAATCTGAATGTTAAACCAGAAAACTTAAGAATGAGAGATCATGGAGAAGAGGAGTTATCATTCTACTCAAATGCAACTTCTGATATAGAATACCTATTCCCATTCGGTTGGGGAGAACTTTGGGGTATAGCAGACAGAACTGATTATGACTTGACTAAACATCAAGAACATTCAGGTCAAGATCTAAGTTATTTAGATCAAACAACTAATGAAAAGTATATACCATATGTTATAGAACCGTCATTAGGTGCAGATAGAGTTACATTAGCATTTTTAATTGAAGCTTATGATGAAGAAGAATTAGAGGATGGAGATGTTAGAACAGTAATGCATTTACATCCAGCATTAGCTCCATTTAAAGCAGCTGTATTACCTCTTTCTAAAAAGCTTTCTGAAAAAGCTTTAGATGTTTATGCTGAATTAAGCAAAAAGTTCAACCTTGATTTTGATGAAACAGGAAGCATAGGAAAGAGATATAGAAGACAGGATGAGATTGGAACTCCATATTGTATAACAATTGATTTTGATACTTTAGAAGATGAAGCAGTTACTATTAGAAACAGAGACACAATGGAACAAGAAAGAATTAAGATAAGTGAATTAGAAGCTTATATACAAAAGAGCTTAGAGTTCTAATAAAAGTAATAGATTAGCCTACTAATTGTTTATTAGTAGGCTATTGCAATATTTGGAGTTTATGATTTTTGTGTTTTTATAGGAAATATACCTTATATTTATTGATTTGGATCATTTGAGTCTTAGATAGCACAAAAGAATAATGGAAATCCATTCAATTGTATTATAATAATATACATTATGGACAATAATATGATATAAAGAGTTAATCTGGAATGAAAGTTTTCAGAGTGATATAATTATGCTTAGGCATATTTTTCTTTTAGAAAATTTACATGTAATTTTGTTTTTGCATATATTAAGTCAGCATAGGATGTTTTTATATAATAAATTATTTTAATATGGAGGATGAAGATGAGAGAGGACTTTAAAGAATTCAAAAAATTCATATCGGGAAAGAAAACCGCAGTGGTTGGAATAGGAGTGAGCAATATTCCTTTAATCAATTCTCTATTAAGTTTAGGTGCTAAAGTAACAGCGTTTGATAAAAAAAATAGAGAAGAACTAGGAGATATAGCAAATGAATTTGATAATAAAGGTGTTAAATTAGAATTAGGAAGCGGATATTTAGATAATCTTAGAGGATTTGACGTAGTGTTTAAAACACCATCTATGAGAATAGATAGTGAAGCTTTAGTTAAGGCTAAAGAGGAAGGCGCATATATAACTTCAGAAATGGAGGAATTCGTCAGATATACTAAAGGAAAAGTATATGCAGTAACAGGTAGTGATGGAAAAACAACAACAACAACAATTATTTCTAAGTTATTAGAAGAAGAGGGATATAAAACATGGGTTGGAGGTAATATAGGAAATCCATTATTTTCACAAATAGAAAGTATAAATGAAAATGATAGAGTTGTATTAGAATTATCTAGCTTTCAACTCATGACCATGACTCAAGAGATAGATATAGCTATATGTACTAATTTAGCGCCTAATCATTTAGATGTGCACAAAGATATGCAAGAATATATAGATGCTAAGAAGAATGTTTTTTTATATCAATGTTCTGATGGACTTTTAGTGGTTAATAGAGAAAATGAGATTACACATGAGTTTACAAGAGAAGCACGAGGAATAGTAAAAGAATTTAGCTCTAAGAGAGAAATAGCAGATGGTGCATACTATAAGGATAATATACTTTATCTTGAAGGAAAAGAAGTGTGTAAAAAAGATGATATAGTAATTAAAGGTATGCACAATGTTGAAAACTACTTGGCAGCATTTTTGGCAACTAAGGAGGATGTCTCAATAGAAACAATGAAGAAGGTTGCGGGAACTTTTGCCGGTGTAGAACATAGATGCGAGCTTGTAAGAGAGCTGGATGGAGTTAAGTATTACAATGATTCTATAGCTTCTAGTCCGACAAGAACTTTGGCCGGACTTAGAGCATTCGATGAAAAAGTAATAGTAATTGCAGGTGGATATGACAAACATATACCTTTTGAGCCATTAGCGTATGAAGGATATCCATATATAAAAGAATTAATTCTTATGGGAGCAACAAAGGAGAAGATTAAGGGCGTATTCGATAAATTGGAACAAGAAAAAGGTATTAAGGTTGATATAAAAATAGCTGAGACGTTGGAGGAAGCTGTAGATATAGCAAAAAGTATAGCAAAATCAGGAGATATTGTTACATTATCACCTGCTTGTGCTTCATTTGATATGTATCCTAATTTCATGGTGAGAGGTAATAAGTTTAAAGATATAGTGAAGAATTTATAATGTATATGTTGCAGTAATAAAATTACATCTAAGAGGTGTATAGGCTAGGTAAATATCTAGATGTAAAATGCATGAAACTAATTGCAGTATATAAATCAAGAAAAGAATGATTGAAAATACTCTAATAAGAGAGAATTTTAATCATTCTTTTTTATATTAGTTATGTATAATCTTTTGCAATTTAATGTACAGGCATAGATAATATATAGGTTATTATTGTCGTATGATGTATAAGCTTGAGTCAAAATTCCAAAATATCAGTATTATATCAAAAACGCTTCCAGAAGTGTCATTTATAGAAAATAGAAGATAATAAAAGAAATAAGTCATAACTTTAAAATAATTCATGTATTCTTGATATTTTGAATTATTTAGTTGCGAAAAACATGGTAGTATAATATTCGTTGTCGCAGAAGAATGCGATGAACAAGAATAACATTAGTAACAATTGTTAAAATAAATTTGTAAAATTAATATTGACAATAGACGCTAAGGATGTTATCATAATAAAGCGGTCGAGAGAGACCGGAAGATCTTTGAAAATTGAACAGAAAATAATAAGTACATTTAAGTAAACCAGCAAT
>NZ_LZZL01000169.1:0-5107 GCF_002006495.1 Clostridium sp. BL-8 | reverse complement strand
TACTACAACTGCAATTATTACAGCATATATAACTATTTTTTTTACATTTTTCATTGCCATCCTCCCATTTGTAACATCAACTGTTAATTTACTTTTCTTATCAAATTAATATTTTATTAAATAAAGAAACATATATTATTGCTTGGATATCTATGAATATTTTTACATACATATATAAATAATTTCTAAACTTTAATTATATTTTAAACAAAATATAATTAGAGGAATAATAAATAAAGTTCGTATATTTTAACTAAAAAACTATAGCTAAAACGTACGAACTTCGTTAAATTGTTAAGAAAATTTCTAGATAGACTACAATAATAGATTGAATAAATATTGATTATTTATGCTTTAAATCTATAACCTGCCCCCCATACAGTTTCTACAAATTTAGGATTACTACTGTCTTCTTCAATTTTATCTCTTATTCTATTGATATGTACTGTAACTGTTGCAACATCTGCAAAAGAATCCATCCCCCAAATCCTATCTAGTAATACTGTTTTGGAAAATACAATATTAGGATTAGTAGCTAAGAATAAAAGAAGCTCAAATTCTTTATTAGCAAATTTAACTTCTATATCATTGATATACACCCTTCGTTCTTTGATAAATATCTTTAGCCTTCCAAAATTCATAGCCCCCTGTCCTAGTTTCTTCTTTTTTTCAATTGATGTTAATCTATCATATCTAGAAATATGCGCATTCACTCTAGCAACAAGTTCACTAGGATCAAAAGGCTTGACAATATAATCATCAGCTCCAAGTCCCAGACCTCTAATTTTATCTACTGAATCCTTTTTAGCTGTAATCATGAGTATTGGTATCTCTTTATTGTTTCTTATCTCCGTGCATAGTTGAAATCCATCTTTACTTGGCAGCATTAAATCAAGTAGTATTAAATCAAATTCCTTATTCAAGGCAAGTTCTAATCCTATATCTCCATTACCTGCAATTTCAGTTTCAAATCCGTTAGCCTCAAGATAATCCCTTTCTAACTCTGCAATGAGTTTATCATCTTCTACAATCAATATCCTTCGCATTTTCTCTTCTCCCATTATAACTAATATATTTAGTTTTAATACATTATACAATATTTTAGTAACATAAGTTAGTTTCGCTTAAAGATTGGTAAAGTTATGATAATAGCAAGTCCATTCATATTTCTAGCAGTAATTGTGCCTTTATGTGCCTTTACTATATATTCACATATTGAAAGGCCAAGTCCGCTGCCTTCACTAGAATTAGCTCTTGATGGATCTTCTCTGTAAAAACTATTAAATAACCGCGGAAGATTTTCTTCTAAAACTCCTGGTCCATCGTCCTTAATTTTTAAAACAATGCTATCTTCTTTTTCATCTATTGTAATGTCGACACTTCCATATTCTTCAACCTTATATTTTGCACTATTTTCAAGTACATTCATAAGAACCCTGCGGATTTCTTCAAAATCCATATTAATTATAATGTCATCATGGCAGGTGCTTTTATACGATAAATTAATTCCACTTCCTTTAAACTCCACCGCTGCATTTTTGAAGAAATCGTAAAAGAATTTATTACAATTTATATTTTCAAAGTTAAATGGAAACTTTCCTGTATCTAATTTTGAAAAGAAGAATAACTTATCAACTAACATATCCATATCACAGGCTTTATTATATAAAACTTCATAATATCGCCAACGCTTTTCATCTGTATTTGCAATTCCATCCTTTAATCCTTTTGAATATCCTTTAATTGTTGTTAATGGTGTCCTTAAATCGTGAGATATTCCTGCAACCAGTTCTTTTCTATTTTGCTCATATTTTAACTGCATATCAATTGATTCCTGAAGCCTGATTCTCATTTTATTAAAATCAGCACATACCTTTGCAAATTCGTCTGTACCTTCATAATTCATTTTAAAATCAAGATTACCTTCTTCTATCTGTCCTGCCCCATAACTCAATAACTCTAACGGCTTTATCAGACTTTTAGCTACACGTGATGATAATATACCATTAATCATCATTATTATAAACAAAGCTACTATTAATACAATTCCCATATAACTAGCTAAAAAAGTTCTCGCTTCTGCTCTCATACGCTGCCTGCTTGTCAAATTATTATTTGACTTAACAGCTATAATACTAATAGAATCTCCATCATTAACAAAAGCATATTTAACTAAACTAACCGAATTAACTTCAAGCACTATTGAATCCGCCGATGTTAGAACATCCTTTTCGATGTTAGACATAGCATTTTTATCCTCATCAGTTATATTGGAAAATACTACATCTCCATTACTAGTCAGCAATAAATTATAACCTTCACTATTTAAATCTTGTTCTGCTTTATTATATTCTTCAAGCTTTACATGATTTGTCTTTATATCTTTACCATATGTATACACAATCTTTTGTATATCAGAAATCCCGCTATCCTGTTCAAAAACTTTTATTTTCCTACCATATAGCTCTGTAAATCCCTCTAGTACACCAGCTGCAATTACTACTATTAATATTGCTGGAACCACTAGCATAATAAGATTTGATATTGCAAGGCGTTTTTTTATCATCATATTATAGTTTGTCCTCCTAATTTTTCTGTCAATCAAGAAATTGAATAATCATATGATTTTTTAAATTAGCTTTATAATCATTTCAATCTTAATAACTAGTTTATACCACTTTTTATAATAATTTCTTCACAACAACTTACCATTATGCATCACTATACATATTCTATTATAAAATATTATTCATTCTATGCGAATCAAAGGAATCAACGTATTCTTTCGATTCCTTTAATCCAAATCCAGTAACAAATCTATATCTTTTTATTGCTTCAATTTTTTTACCTTCTAGAATAAGACTTTTTATTTCATCGTCTATTGTATCAAACGCTCCAACTTGTTTTGCAATTTTATTCAAATTTGCATTTATACGTGATATATAACTTCGCATCTTAATAATACTACCTAATATCCACATTAATATTCCTGTTCCTGCAAGCACTGCAACTATATAATTCATTACTTTTCCCTTTCTAATCTCCTCTTAATTTACTATCGACAAATACTTTTAAAAAAACTACCGCAAATTCACTTCCGAATAATGAGCTATTTAGTAAAGTGATTTATGTATATTACTCACTTCTTTTTTTTTCTAGTTCATCTAAAATTGTATCCAGTTTTTCATTCATTTGTTTATTCCTTTTTATAAAACTTTTAAATGCTTTTATCCCTTTATATATTCCTATTATTATTAAAATTATTAACCCAAAGTTAATCCAATTCACAATTAGCGTCATATAATTAATCTGCATAAACTTTCTCCTAACCACACCTATAATTTTTTATAAGCATATAATTTTTAACTATTCCCTATTGTCTATACATATTATTATATTATAACTGTATTTATTTACAAGTTCTTCATATTCTTATATGAATATCATTATGTAACAAGTTAGAATCTTAAAAGGTAGTCAAAGGAGCAAGTGTGTGTTTTATGTGCTATAGATAGAGCGGAAAATGCTTTTACTGAACTTTTGTGTAAAAGAAGAATGAAACATACTGATTTAGAACCGTGAATTTCCCTTTTGTTGCTTCAATATACCATAAATCATCTAGACCTATAAATAAAAAAGAATGATCTACTAGGGTGTCATAGACCATTCTAAATACTGGTTAATATTTATTTGATAGGGGATAAATAATGTTTTAACTATTTTATATTTATATATTACAAGAGATTTGTGACAGTAATATGGCAGAAGTGAAATACTTTATGTTCCACTAGGATATGGCATTTCAAATATATTCCACTTCATTAAATTTATATAACCAATTCTATTCTAGGAATGTATAAACTCAACAATCAATAACTGAAGTAAACCTATGATTAGTCCCAAAACTTAGCAATACGCTTTGCATCTTCGTAACCTTGTTCTCGACCGCAAGCTGCAATTACAGGTCGTATTCTAGGATCAACTGGGTTTCCGCCAAGTTGTTGTAATGCTTCATAAATTTTTTTGTCAGGTTTAACTAATTCAACTTCAGAACCAGATTTCTGTAAACTTTGAATTTGGTCTTCAAGCTTAAACGGGGTTTGTACTGGAAGCCCCACCGATAAAATAAGAACTTTGCTAGCTCCTTCAGCTATATCAGCGTTCTCCATTGAATGAACTCCACCATCTAAATACTTACGAGAGCAGATAGTAGTTGGCGGCCATACTCCTGGGAGAGAAGAACTTGCAGATGCAGCTTTAATTAATTCAATGCTAGAGTTAGATCCCCAAACAACTCTTTGAGATGTGACAAGATCAACCGCCACGATACGCAAAGCCTCCGCCCATTGACAGTCACCTATCGTATTTCTAATACGCGATAATTGTTCACTCTCAGCCATGGTGTTTGATTCAATGGCCAACTTTCCCATCCTATCAATCCATTCTTTTGGTGTCTTAGAGGAAGTAGCTATTTCATCATACTTTTCAAACAGTGAACCCAGATTTCCCGAAGGACTCTCTTTCTGCGATTGATATTTTAGATTTATTAATTTTTCCCAAATATCATTCCAAGAAATTCTTGATGCGATCACGGCTCCAACTTGGGATCCAGCTGAGGTGCCTACAATCAAATCAGCAAAACGTGTATCAATTCCACCATCAGCAAGACCTGTTAAGTAGCCTGTTTCCCAGCCAATTCCCATGCTTCCACCGCCTCCACCTTGAAAAGTTATAATTGGTACTCCAGCTTTACAAATATCTTCAATATCTCTATAAATTGTACGTATTGATACTTCGAATTTTTCAGCCAAATATTTAGCTTTTATTTTCTCATTATTTAAGAGAATTGTTATTATTTCAAGTAAGCGATCAACTTTCAATTATAAACAACTCCTCTACATTGAAACGATATCAATTGTGCTAATTTCATTTAAAACTTTGTATAAAGTTGGCTTATTTATACCAATATTGTCTCCAAAATAAAAAAAATAGCCAGTGGAAAAATAGTGGAAGTTTTTCACTCCCTGCTCTCCAAAGTAGCTATTTTACATATGCGAGATAAGCCATAAGCCGAGTTCTGTAGTCATTGGAGATTACAACAAATAGT
>NZ_LZZL01000168.1:0-5268 GCF_002006495.1 Clostridium sp. BL-8 | reverse complement strand
TGATGAGTATTTGAGTTTATAACTAAATCATCAATTACTATTTCATCATTTTTAGGAAGTGTAAAGGTCTTAAGATATCTTCTAAGTTGAGCTTTTACTCTTACTACAAGTTCTAAAGGATTAAATGGCTTGGCTATATAATCATCAGCACCAGTAATTATACCTAAAATTTTATCGTTATCTTCTCTCTTTGCTGACAGCATTATAATAGGAACATCTAAGTATTCCCTTATGTTTTCACAAACTTGTATCCCATCAATATTTGGTAGCATAACGTCAAGAACAATAAGGTGAATTGTATCTTTCTTTACTATTTCTAATGCTCGCAGTCCGTCTTCTGCTGTAATTACATTATATCCTTCATTTTTTAAATAGATTTCTATAAGTTCCCTGATTTCCTTTTCGTCATCAACTACCAATATAGTGGTTTTTAGCACTTAGAATTCCTCCTTTAGTCCCTAAATTAAAATAGCAAATCAATTTTATAGCTTAAATTATAAATATTGACTTGCTATCTTTTTGACTATATCTAATATTGTGAATATATAATTATTGGAATTATCATTAAGGTTGATATAATGCTATCTCTTACCTTAAGTTTGTCCTTTCTTATTACCAAAAGTGTTATACCTTCATATATAAAAATCACTGCAATAAAAATTATTATAGGATTTAAAGTTTTATTTCCTATTACAATAATACTACTAACTGCTACAGCCATAAACCCTATTAATACATAAAGCGCTAGTTTAAAAAATTTCTTAATAGCAGCTATAACAATGCTCTTTTTACTTTTAAATGAAGCTTTCATAGCAAATAAATAATAAGTTATGAAAAAAATTACAAACCACATTATAGTTCTTGATATTAAATGTTTAAAGTTAGCTATAAATATAGTAGAAAAACTCTTTTCAAATTTACTTTCATTCATAGTACTTGTTATTTTTTCAATCTGCTCTTTGTTAGTATTATTTGTTAATATTTCTATGGCTTTACCGCTTACCCCTTCAATATGTGAGAATTCCTCAGTACTCTTAAATCCATTATTTTTATCTCTATATGCAATTATCCCCTCTGTATCACTTTTACTTATACCCTTTAGTCTAAGTAAGTCCTCTTTTTCGCAGGTATTTATATTAAATATATAATACGGAAACTTAAGACCTCTAAATTGATCAAAGATAATATTGCTATGTTCCCCTTCACTAATACACCATATTTCTGGAGCACATTCTTCAGTAAAATCATGACCTGTGCTATCCTTAAATATCTGTAATATTCGCTCTTTTTCCTGAGGATATTCCCTTATATATCCATTAACAAATTCTATCAATTGAGGTTTACTATCCTTATTTAAATACTTATTAAAAACATTAAAGACCTTAGAGTACCTTTCATTTAATTCTCCAGTATCAGTTGTTATAAGTTTAATAAAGAAATTAGAAACAACTATTTCAGTAGATAAACTCTGCTCCAAGCTTTTCATCTTTGTCTTATCTTGATAAAGTCCCATATTTCTATATAAAATTGATTTCTCAGGATCCATAAAATCATAACTTAAATTTTTGTATTTACAATCCCCATTTAATCCAAGTTCATGCCTCTTTAAATTTTCATACTTTTGTTGCCAAAATTGAGATACTTCTCTATAATAATCCAATCTTAAAGGCAATGTGAAATCTCTAGATGCACTATTTACTATAGACTTAGTACTATTTTTTATCCCTTCTATCTCTTTATAAATTCCATTTTTAATTTCATTATTTTCTTCATACATTCTTGAAATAACTTCAAAATGTTCTCCAAACCCTTCACAAAAAGCAGTGCTATATTCTGTTTGTATATTAGAATAATGCATATCTACTACATTTTGATTTATCTCCCCATTATTAGATGTAGTAATTTTCTGTATAACATGTCCCATTTCATGAGGTAAAATTTGTGTTATTGATTCAAGGGCATTATAATTTTTCAATTGCCCAGTAGAAAGTTCAATATAAGGTGATTTTGTCTTATCATAAAGCTGTCCATCCTTTTTTAGATAAAAACCAATATTGCCATAGCATCCAGAGTTTTCTCTAAAGGCAAAATATATATCTTTACTATCTAAATTAGAATATTGCAGAGCTTTTCCATAAAGTTCAACTGATTTCTTTATAAAAGATTTATTATAAATATCCATAAATAATTTATCATCATCCATAAGTTCATACACAGGAAATCCGTCCTTAGTTTCATCTGTTCCTTTAAGTACTATTATATTTTGTGTTTCTGTTGTCATTTCTTTTGCACATGCATTTTCTGTTATTGCAAAAGACATTATGCATAAAGCAAAAATTAGTATAAAAACATACTTCTTCATGATTCGCTCCTTTGATTTTATTGATATAGAGTATGAAATCTCAACTTAATTCTTCCCCGATTTTCTTTATTAAAGTTGTATTTCCTGGCTTAATTGTAAAATATATATATCAGAAAAATATGGAGCAAATCTGAAGAATTTCTGAAGAAAAATTATTACAGTAATTATAAATATCAAACTCTTTTATAAATTTCCGTAAACTAAAACAACCCACGACAATACAAAATAAATATTGTCGTGGGTTTCATGTGTTTTGAAAGTACATTGATACAAATATGAATTAACATGGATTTTGCGTAAAGATACCCACTTAAAGTAAGTGGCGTGTTTGTAATATTATTTAAATACTCCATTATATTTGTTAAACCTCATCTGATATTTAATCAGAAAATACTCCTATTCAAGTGCGATTAAAGTGCTTGAGTCTTACCATGCTAAATTATGTTTCTTCATCTCATGATCGATGATCAATCTGAATCTATCTCTCCGGGAAAAATGTCAAGCAAAGCTGTTCCAAAAACGATTCTGGTGAATGACCACGTACATCCCTTTGGAATATATATGAGTCAACTTTTAATAAGGCATATACCAACATATCCGCCCTAAAGACATTGCTTTGTTCGTCCTGTTCACTTGCAGTCATCTCGCTTAATAATTTGACGACTATTTCGTGCATTTTGTTGTATAGCGGAGTTCGCGTTATAGAATTAGATCTATTGTTGATTGAGCTACTATCAATTTCTGTCAACAGTTGGTGATTTTTATCACCAAAACAAATAAATAATCTGAGAACCTCCTTCAATCGCTGATCAGGCGCATCGGTATGGTGTTGTATCAAATATTTATCAATATCTTCAAAAAACTTAACAAAATTGTCTTTTTTTAAATCTAAACATAACTCACTTTTATTTTTGTAGCGACGATAAAGGGTCCCCGGACCAATTTGTGCTTCAATAGCAATTTGATTCATACTAACCTCTTTAACACCATATTGCTCAAAAAGTTTCTGTGCCGACTCCAATATTCGCTTACGATTTTCCGCAGCATCGCGGCGTTCAGTCCTGGTGTTGATGTCTTCTGCGCTTTTCACTCTATCACCTCCTGCTGGAAAATTTCTTAATGGCTATTGACAAGAGGAGACATCTCCGGTTATTATTAATAGGAGAGCTCTCCGGTTACTGCCAAAAAGATATTTTTATTATAACACAATTTAAAGAAGTAGATAGATTTACAAATGAATAGAACCATGTAAACTATTTCATAATACTTAATGTAACTATAAACGGATTTATTGTTCTGCTTATACTAAATAGAAATGCTTACTATGACTTGTTCTGTTAAGAGCCAGTTGGTACAAATGTTGATAATAAAAGAGGAGGTTTCATATGAAAGCAGCAGTTATTAATAATTTAGGAGATATTCCAAGATACGAAGATTTCCCTGATCCTGTTTTAAATGATGGTGACGTTACTGTTAAGGTAGAGGCTGTAATATTGGATTTTGCAGTCAAAGCCCTTTCAGCAGGCGCTCACTTTGCAAGCAAACAATTCTATCCAAATTTACCGGCCATTGTTGGTCATGGCGGTATAGGTTCTCTAGAAGATGGGACACTTGTGAGTTTTCGAGGCATAAAGTCTCCATATGGTTCTATGGCGGAAAAGGTAGTAATACCAAAGGCTTATGCAACTCCAATTCCACAAGGCGTAACTGCAGAACAGGCAGCAGTTATTCCATCTGCAGCACTAAGTTCTCTCGGACCTCTTAGATATGTCGCAAAGCTTCAACCTGGTGAAACTGTACTGATTAACGGTGCTACCAGTGTTTCGGGTATGCTTGCCGTACAAATTGCAAAGTATCTTGGAGCAGGAAGGGTTATCGGAACAGGAAGAAATCCGGTATCAGGAGAAAAGCTTAAAGAGTTAGGGGCGGATGCCTTTATTAACCTTAACCAGCCGGATGAGAAAGTAGTGGAAGACTTAAAAAAAGAAGCCGGAACCGGCTACGATGTTATACTTGATTATCTATGGGGCCACCCTGCAGAAGTTATAATAGACTCCTTTACTCCAAATGCGCTCGGTGGACCAAGTAAAAGAACTCGTTTCGTTCTCATCGGAGGATTAGCAGGATGGACCGCACAACTCCCAGGTCAAAGCTTAATAACCTCAGGCCTTGAGATTTATGGAATGATAGGTGCACAGACCCCACCTGAGGCTTTTGTTGAGGGTGCCGAGCTTATATGGGATATGATAAAACAAGGTAAATTAAGCATGGACATTGTGAAGTATCCGCTTAAAGACATTGAAAAAGTTTGGAACATGGAGGAACATGGAAAAAGGATAGTTATTGTCCCATAGAGTAATTCTTATTTTTATTGTTGTATATTATACTTTGGTGTAGCTTCTAATATATAAATTTTATTAACATACAAAAAATAAAAAGGTAGATTAATTATTTTCACCTAATCTACCTTTTATTATCCAGTATCTTGTTTAATTTAGCAATTAAAACTATAACATATCTTGAATCAATCTTCCATTAAATAATAGCAACACTAAATAGTCCAATAAAATCCAACCTCTAGATTTTTCATATACTTCATAAGGTTAACTTATTTGTATATATCCATAATTTCCATTAAGTATTTTTTAAAATTTTCTCTAACACTTGTGGGTTCAATGACTTCACATTTACTGCCAAACCTAAGGAATACATTATATCCTTCTTCACTATCTACAATTGGATATTTAGCAATATAATTATCTTCATCTTGTGCGATGATATTCTCCTCCCCAAATCGCTCTATAATTCTATCTTTTAAAGATTTATCTATTTTAATAATTACCGGCACTAATTCTTTTGTTATCCAATCTGTGCCATCCATAGATAATGGTACAAAATCTTTTGGT
>NZ_LZZL01000167.1:0-4528 GCF_002006495.1 Clostridium sp. BL-8 | reverse complement strand
ATAACAAGTCCACTTGCAAGGCTATTTGGGACTCGTTATTTATTTTCATATGCCTAAATATTTCACAAAAGGATGAATTAAATGTCAAAATACTATTCTCAGGATATTTTGTATTATATTGATGCCATTTTAAAGTACAGTAATTATGGCAAGGCTGCCAAATCACTTTATATTTCTCAACCTCACTTGACACAGAGTATTAAAAGGATAGAAAGTCAGTTAAACTGTGAGCTTATAAGTCGTAACAAGCTGCCATATAGATTAACTGAGCAGGGTAAGATATATTATCAGTATTTAACTTCAATAGAAAATAATTATGCGAGGCTCATTAGGGAAATATCAGCCGTGTCAGATATAGATAGCAAGGTTATAAAGATAGGAGTACTTCCTAGCCTTGGAACCTACCTTTTTCCTCTTTTTTTACCAAAGTTTTTGGATATACATCCAAACTGTCGAATAGAGCTTTCAGAGGCTTTACCAGAAAAAAATGAGAAACTAATTCTGAATGGCGAATTGGATTTTTGGCTTGGACAAAATTCAAGAAATATTTCTCCAAACTTAAACTCTATTACTTGGGGCAGACACGGATACCGTGCTATTATTCCTCGCAGCTCAGATCTATATCAGAAAGATGTCGCCATTATTCCAGAAGGAACTATCGACATAACCAAGATATTATCTCAAAAGCTGATACTAACTTCCAAGGGTTCTGCTATAAGAAAGCAGATAGATCAGTTATTAAGCATTTATAAGGTGGAACCAAAAATCATAATGGAAAGCACCGAAATCAACACTGTACGTAATCTTGCAGCGAGTAATTTGGGACTGACTTTTATACCAGAAAGCGTCTATGTAAAGGAATGTCCATCTGAATACAACATATATCAAATTCCAATTGATGAGCTGAGTTTAGATTATTTTATAGCATATCACAGTGAAAAAAAACTAACTGATATTGATAAAGACCTTATAGATGCATTTCTAATTCATGGGCAAAATAATTTCAATCTAGGAGAGCAAAATGAATGAGTATACGAAGATAATATATCTTATGGGAACGAAAATCTCTCTATATATAAAGGGAGAATCTGCTGAAAAGCTTGCAGAAAAAGCTTGTGATATGCTAATTAATTATGAAGAAGTCTTTAGTGCTAACAGTGATAAATCACAGCTTGCCATGCTTAAAAAAACAGCTCCACTAGCTCCGCAAGAAGTGGATGAGGAGCTATATGAGCTGATAAAAATAGGGAAAAAACATAGTCTATGTGAGAATACATATTTAAATATTGCAATAGGGCCATTAATAAAATTATGGAGAATAGGTTTTAAGGGGGCACATGTACCAGAGAAAGATGCTATAGCAAAGGTACTGGAACTTTTAAAGCCTGAAAATATACAACTAAATGATGAAAAAAAGACCGTGTATTTCTTAAAAAAAGGTATTGAGATAGACCTTGGAGCCATAGCTAAGGGCTATTTTGCTGATAAAGTTATGGAATTCTTTAAGGAAAATGGGGCTATTTCAGCTATGGTTGATATGGGCGGTAATGTTCTCGTTTTTGGAGACTCACCATCAAACGGTGGTGACTGGAATGTTGGAATACAAAATCCGTTTCTACCAAGAGGAAATGCTGTGGCACTTGTCAAAATAAAAGATCAATCCGTTGTAACCTCAGGAATATATGAGAGGGTGTTTGAAAATAATGGACGTAAATACCACCATATATTTGACAGCAAAACAGGCTACCCAATAGAAAGTAATATAGCTTCTTTAACTATTATTGCTGATAAATCTCTAGACTGCGATATATATACTACAAAATTGTTTGGATTAGATGCTGCTTCAATTATTCATAAAGTTAATAGAATTAAGGGTATGGGTGCTGTTGTAATAACTGTGGATGGAAAACTAGCCTATACAGATAATCTTATAGGAAGAATATCTCCATTAACAATGTAATATTCCCTACCCTTGCTCTTCAAAAAACACAACCGCTTATAGTTAGCTATTTAAGCTAACTACAGGCGGTCGTGGATATGTATGGTGGAGGGGAAGCGTGGCCTTTAAAATCCACTACTAATATTAAATATATGATTATCTATTTACATCTCCACTCTAATTTGGAACGTCAAAACCTGTAAGCCACATATCTCTAACAATTACAATTTTAAGTTCATCATTGTTATCTTTCATTCTTCTAGCTAAAGTATCGCCTCTTTGCTTTCCACCTATATGCTTTTGAAGTTCCTCTTTATCAGTTACTGATCTCTATATCTTTTTGCAATATTTCATACTTTTATATATAATAACTGTTACTTTATCTCTTTTACCCTGCCCACAATACCGCTTTCAAGCATCACTTTTATGCCACGATGATGCTCTGGTGAATTAGTAAGTATCTTTCCCACTATTCCTTCTGTCAATTTTCCTGTACGCTGATCCTGCTTTTGAACAACTAAAACCGTTGATCCTATTTTAATATTACTTCTCTTTGTTCCGTTCATTTTAATTTCCTCTCATCTATGATTAATATTTATCCCATTGTACACTAAACTAATTATTATTTAAACCTTTCATATAAACCTTCTTACCTTAGCACATCTAAATTTTTTATATAGTTTTTTCAATTACTCCATAAATAATTGAACCGCTTTTTTTGCCGCCATAATATTTTTCTATTCCTAGCTTTTCAAAATCATTAGAGCCTTGTCTTTCTTTAATAACCACTCTTTTTGAACATACTCTAAGTGCTTCCATTAAAATATTTTTTGTTAACCCTTTGTGATCTGCAAAATCCCTAAAGGAATTTATTGATGTTGACTTTCTATTTGGTTCTTTAAACATAGGATCAAAATATACTACATCAAAACTATTATCTCTTTGCTTTAAAATATAATCTTCATATGATTCATTAACAACCTTTATATTATCTATAGTTTTACCATTAATATTATTATAGTTTTCTAATCCGCATTTACTTAAATATGCTATATACTTATTAATTTCCGTCCCTACTACATATCCCTTTTCTCCAACAACTGCTGAAAAGACAAGAGAATCAGCTGCAAGACCTAATATACAATCCAATATACTATTTCCTTCTTCTAATTTTGTTGCCTCTATTATAGATTCCTTATTTCCTTGTCTTATTGATTTAACCTTAAGTTCTGACATATTAGGATGCCAAAACAGTGCACTATCTTCTCCCTTTATAACAATCTTAACTCTTTCAACTACTAATAAATAGTCAAAACCATCTTTCAAGATTGTTTCCTTGATACTAAAATTACCTCTTTTTATATATGATATGTTTAAATCTTTAGATACACCTTTTGCTTTATAATTTAAACTCTCATCTGCATCTCTTGTAGTAGTAACTGCAATCTTCATTTTTCCCTTTCTGTCTTTCTTCATATATATTGTAAAAATAATTGCGAATTTATAATTACAAAATATATTGTTATTCTTTTGTTCTAACAAACATTATACTATATTTCAGTTGAAATATGAGTTTTCTTTATAAATGCCATAATACAATAGGACATTTTGCATAAATAACTCATAGTATTCTATAGAGTTACCGCACTAAATAATTAAAAATATTCTCTTTCTTGCTTTTGACATAGAAGTTAAAAGCAAAAAAAGTGCTCCATCTAACCAAGATTAGCACCGTTTCTTAATTAACGTTATTAATTTCATCCAGCACTCTGTGAAAGTGAATATGCTGTAGCTTTATGATTCTTTACGTGATTGATTTTGCATATTCCTAATAATTTCATGGTGTAAAGATCATTTTATGACCTTGTTTTTTTCAATCTTGATGTATAAAATTTATTAATAGTGGTAATAATAAATATAAAAGGAGTTTTTTATATGCTTATTTATAAACATAATGAATACGAATACATATATGATGATAATACCATTGGTAATTCAATGGAGATAAGAAAAGATGGAATAGTTGTTGATAATATAGAATCACCTATATCCAATTTAAAAGATGCAAAAAATCTTGAAAATACAGTAATAATGTTAGGATTAGATAATCAAGTATAGTATCTTTTCTATAAAACTAGAGTCTTTCAATGCTTATGTAATTTTCTGGACCTCTGAGGCTTTAGTATGGATCTTGTGACTGACATGTTATATTTCCCCCTGCAAGTTTGGGTACTTAAGTGGAAAAAGTCCTCACATATTGCTAGAAAATAGTTCTCATCGGCTTCCATAAATTGCAATTTGATTTTATGTATACTATAACTAAAATTGCACATAGTAATATTATAAGGAACATAACAGTTGAGCAAAGATTTATATATGCTCTTGACTTAGGGTGTATATAGGTCGAACAAAGATTATATAATGGTCATAATATTATGGCTGTTATATTAGTCGGCGATAAGATTTTATCTGATGGGGAAAAGTTTTATTATAGTTGATTTATATCTATTATAATAGTACTCCAACTTATTATATAAGGTCGAGTTAACATTATTCAATGTGTTGAATTGATTTTATATAGCCGTGAGG
>NZ_LZZL01000166.1:0-5075 GCF_002006495.1 Clostridium sp. BL-8 | reverse complement strand
CTTCTGGATATTCAGGATCTATTGGTAAATATGCTCCTCCAGCCTTTAAGATTCCTATTATTCCTATCAGCATTTCTAACGATCTATCTACCATTATCCCAACTATTGTTTCTGCTTTTACACCTTTTTCTCTTAAAATTCTTGCTAAAGAATTTGATTTTTCATTTAGCTCCTTATAAGTTAATTTCTTATCTTTATATACTCCAACTATATTACTTGGTGTTTTTTCTGCCTGTTCTTCAAATAATTTAGTTATAGTTGCGGCCTTATTATATGAAAAATTTGTATTGTTGAAATTCTCTAGTAAAATTTTTTCTTCTATTTTATCTATTAGTTTAATATCCTCTATGGAAATAGCTGCATTTTCTATAAGTTGATCTAATATATTTAAATAATGCTTTATCATAAATTTTATTGTTGCTTCTTTAAATAAATTTCTTGAATATTCTATACTCAAATTAATCTTGTCATTATTTTTTAGTATATTCATAGTTAAATCAACCTTTGAAATTTCCTCTTTCATTCCTACTGTTTTTTCTTTAACATCTTCAAGGTTAAAAGAATCTAAGTTTAGTTCATTCCAAACAAACATGAAATCAAAGAGCGGGTTTCTGCTTTGATCTTTTTTTATATCTAAATCACTTATTAATTGTTCAAATTTATAATTTGAATTTTCCATTGCCTCTATAAAAACTTCTTTAAATTTATCTAAATATGAATTATAACTATCTTTAAAACTTATTGAATCATATATTACAACTGTATTTACTAATCTTCCCGCTATGTTTTTTAAAGCCTGATTATTTCTTTCTATTATTGGTGTTCCAATTACAACATCTTCTTGATTGCCATATCTTGAAAGCATAATATTAAATATAGACATCATTACCATATATGGAGTCGTATTCATATTCTTTGAAATACGCTCAATCCCATCCACTAATCTTTTTGACAGATTTACATCAATAGAATTACCTTCGTAGTTTTGTGTAGCAGATCTCACATAGTCTGCTTGAAGCTCTAAATTCTGTATATTCTTCAGTCTATTTATCCAATACCTTTTTTGTTTTTCCAGCCTTTCATTTCTTCCTAAAAGATATACATTTCCATCTGACGTAAGCTTTCCTAATTCTCCAGTTTTATATAACTTATTATTTACTGAATCAAATGGATTATCTATAAAACATTTTTGTGGAAATTCAAAATTATTAACAGCTTCTTCAGTTGCGACTTGCATAGCTATGCACAATTCCCCTTCAACACCAATTGGCTGCAAACTATTATCTGGATCTACTATATAAACTTTTGCTCCAGACATATCGTGTCCTTCTTTTGGAATGCTTTTATTTTTTTCAATGAAATCACTAATACTATAATGCTTTATACCTTCTATACATTTTGTCTCACTAGGCTTAGTTAAAATTCTTTCTTTTTCGTAAGGACTTATCATTTCTATATCATTAATAGTTATATCAAAATTCTCCACTAATTGTACTAGCATATTATTAATGCAATTGCACATAATTTTAATTTCTTCTTCGCTAAATTCATTTGCTCTATATTGAAACTCTAACTCCAAACTCGACTCAAGAAACTCCCTCAAGATCAAATTTAAAGGAAGTGTTACTTGTTTAGATGTTATTTCTTCTACTTGTATCTCACTATTATTCATAGGATATCTAAAAGACTCATTATAATAGTTAAAAACAAATTTAAATAATCCATCAAATCCTTTTTGAGGTAATTTCAAATCATTTATCAATATATCATATGGATAACTTTGATGTTTGTAGCAGCTTCTTAACTGAACGTTTAGCTCTTTTATAAAATCTTTAAAATTAATTTCGTTATTAATTCTAAAGGTTACCGGCACTGTACTTACAAACATACCTATAGCTGCTCTCATTCTTTTACTAGCTCTATTATAAACAGGCATTCCTATTACTATATTTTTTTCTCCTGTTTTCTTGTAAAGATATAAGTATAATAGAGACATAAAAAATGTATTCCTTGTTATATTATTTTCATTTAGTAACTTATTTAATTTATCAGTTATTTCGGTTGGGATCTTATACTTGAAACTCTCTCCACTACAATCATATGTTTCTTTATATAGAAATTCTTCATTTAGATTTGAAAACTTCTCATTCCAAAATTCCTTATCTCTTAAAAATTTTTCTGATTGTAAATATTCATTTTCTGATTTAATATATTCTGAATATGGAACTGCAGCTGTATCTATTTCTCTTATTTTTAATAAATTATCATAAATTTCTGCTATCTGATTTGTTAAAATTGCAAACGAATATCCATCTGAAGTTATATGATGCATTTTTATAATATACCCGTTTGTTTTATCATCTAACTTGAATAGTACAAACTTGTATAAATAATTATCATATACAGAAACAGCTTCATCAAAAAACTGCTCACACCACTTATCAAATTTATTTTTATCCTTATCAAAATCAATAAATTCAATTTCATTACATTTACAATCAGCTAATTCTTGATATACTTGTCCATTTTCATTTTTAAACTTAAAATGAAAAATCTCATTTTTCCTTATAAATTCATCAATTGACTGTTTTAGCGCCTTAAAATCCACGTCTCCAGGCACATAACATATACCTCCAATGTTTGAAATTGATGAATTTTTGTATAAATCATCAGTATATAATATTCTTCTTTGTGCGTGTGTTAATTCATATTTCATATAATAATCTCCCCTTAAATTTAAAATCAATTGACTAATTTTCTTGCTTCCTAAAATCTACAAAATTTTAATTTATCGTCTATATATTACAAAATTTAACCGTATATCTTACAAAATTCAATGTTATCCACTTTAAATGTATATTTTTTTATATAAAAAGAACTTTTTTGACATTCAAACGTTTACAAACAGTGATTATGCCTAATAATTCTTTTAATGTATGAAATATGTACTTTTATATAAAAATATTGAATTTCTTGTTTTTTGCATGTATATTGGTACTATCCACATAAGGGAAGTTAAACTTGGTAACGTTAATAATTTTTTAGACCTAAAAACTCTCCTAAAGTAAAATACATATTTATATGCATTATCCAGGCCACAATGGAAAGAGACATATAAAAAAATAAAAATATATTAAAATACTATATTTAATCTCTCTTATTTATAGGATGTATACTATTTTTCCCACTTACAAATGCAATTGCATATTTCTAAGTTTATTAAGGAAATTATTTAGTTAATTATTAACAATAATTTCTTTTGATACTACTTTTATTTCCATACAAATTTTATGTGATGTAAATATTAGTTCTACATTATACATTTCATAAAACCTTGTAATTGGATTTTTAGTAGAATCTCTTCCTAATAAACATCTCATTTATATTAAATTATTCAAAATTACAATTTGATTTTTAACTATTAAATGAGGTGTTTCACATTTTTTTAATATTGATTTCAATATTTTTAATATAGTTATTACTATAGCTAATTAGCCCAATAATAGATATCTTTCTGTTATTGGGCTAATTAGCTTAGAAGCATGAAATATAATATAACTTGTATTGCTAGCTTAAATAATATTACAGATAAATAAAAGACATAATCATATAATAAATCTTATGATTATGTCTTTTATTAAATTTCTTATATTATTACAGCCACTTCACTTAATCAATATTACTAATAATTTTTTCTAAATGATTAATCATTGTTTCTACATTCGGACTTCTTAGCATAGAAATATGCTTCCCTGGCACCTCAATGATCTGACAATTTTTATTAGTGTATTTAGTCCAATTAGTATACTTCTCCCAATTAGATTTGCTTTGACTAGCTTTAAAAACTATTATTGGTATAGCTAATATACCTTCCACTAACTCAGCTTCATTGTACATTCTAATGTTATCAGTATGAACTTTAACATATAAATCTAAAAATGATTCATTTAAAAGTGCATTTAGCATCATATCATCCTTAGCTTTTTCTCTAAGATATTCTTTTACTTCTTCATAGGTCAAAGTCTTCATTTTTTCTAATTCTGTTTCTTCTATTTCTAAAAGTTCTTCCATCACTGATACAACTACCATTGCTTTCAATTTTTCATCACTCATTTTAAAATAAGCATTAGTATCTGGATTATTCTCTGGAAGAGAGTCAATAATTACCAATCCCTTAGGTAATATTCCTTGTTTCTCTAATTCTGAAGTGATTTTGAAAGCTAAATTACCACCAAAAGAATGACCTCCTATATAATCAATTCCTGGTCTAAATACACTTTTAACTGCACTTACATATTCTTCTACAAGTTTCTCATCATTGTTAGAATAATTGTCTTCTTTACCTGATAATCTTGGATCTTCTAAGGCATATATGTCACCAATATCTTTTGCACTATTAGCCATATCCATATATCCCATAATGGTTCCTCCTGCCGGCGGAAGCATTATTAAGTTACTTTTTAACTTACTATCGCTTGTTCTTAGCTTAGCTACAATTCTATTTTCACCATCTGCCATTTTATTGTTTTGCGTTTTTATATATTCAGCTATTTTGCTTGGGCTTTGACAAGAGAAAATAGTTTTTAAATCAACGCTAATTCCTTTTTTATTTAATTCATAAACTAATCTTATTGCAAGTATAGAAGTTCCTCCAAGTAATGTGAACTCATCATAAGTACCAATCTTTTTAATCCCAAGTAAATCTTTAAACATTTTTACTATTGTCTTTTCAAGCTCATTTCTAGGTGCAACATATTCTTTCTTATACGCACTTATATCTATCGGTGGAAGAGCTTTTCTATCTATCTTTCCATTTGGTGTTAATGGCAATTTTTCTATTTGTAATATATAGCCAGGCACCATATATGATGGTATTTCTTTTGAAAGTTCTTCTTTTATTGCTGCTATTTCCACTTTTTGTTCTGAAGTAACATACCCACAAAGATACTTCTCTCCATTTTCATCATTATTTGCTACTACTACCGCTTCTTTTATCTCTTTAATTTTTAAAAGCTGATTCTCTATTTCTCCAATTTCTATTCTAAAGCCTCTTATTTTTACCTGATTATCTATTC
>NZ_LZZL01000165.1:0-4419 GCF_002006495.1 Clostridium sp. BL-8 | reverse complement strand
GTACCTCCCCATAATGCTGCCATATGGATTTCTCCATCTTCTTTTACAGGAAATATGTAACTTAATCCTCCCGGAGTATGGCCAGAGGTACCGTAAACATATATTTTTTTATCTCCCAATGTTATGGTGTCTCCATCTTGAACATAAACATCAATTTTATAATCTTTCCACGTTTCTGGTCTACTAGGCTTCGTTGGATGCTCAGCCCAGAAAATATCATCTACTTTAGAAATATATGTGTAAGCATGATATTTTTCAACAAGCCATCTCCCACATCCTGTATGATCAACATGTCCATGAGTTAAAACCAGTTTTTTTATTGTATCTGGATTCCATCCCACGTCTTTAATGGCGTCTACTATTGCCTCAAAAGCTTCTTTTGCCGGCCAAATAGCATCTATCACTATAAGTCCCTCAGTTGTCTTTAATACAAAACAATTTATTTGCTTTTGTGCAACAATTAGCAAATCGTCAAAAATCTTAGCATGAGTAAAAAATGACATATCCTCCATTGCTTTTATTGTTTCTTCTGTAATAACTGGTTTATTTAATCTATTCATTTAATATACACTCCTCTGTACAATATTAATTTCATAGCTGCACAGAGGATAATACATTCTTTGGATGCATACGTAAAAATGTCTTCATAACTTCACCTTCTCCATAAATTACTACTCTTCTATGTATTAGACAAATAATCTTTACTATATATATTATATCAATATTTACAATTTCTTAATATGTATCGCAGACTTTATTTTACATTTAATGTTTTCTGCTGCCACTTAACTCTAAATTTGCTTCTAAACTCCAAGTCGAAAGAAACAATACGCAAAACTTCAAAGCCTCGCCTTTAAGTCAAAAGTATGGAATAATCAAGCTTATTAAATAGACTTAAAGTATTTAGATAAGTATGTTGAAATCATTTATAACATGCATGAGATTTTTATCCTTAAAGCTTGTCTATTCCTTTGATTTCAACTCACTTCGGTCAAACAAAGGATGAAAAGTACAAGCTGAAAAACAAAAGATATTAATTGCTTTAAGCTGAATAAAATATATGCGAATCCAAAAACCTTCGTTTAGAAGTTCTATATCTCGTACATTGTCTATTGCTTAAAATATATTAATATCTTCCTTTTTATAATTTTATTTAATTTGTTTTATTAATTAGTTTTTATAGCTATTCTTATTATCCGAACATCTTTTATAGATAGACCAATCACTTCACTAATCAATTGATCACTTATACCTTCGTTTATGGCTCTTTTAGCTGTTTCTATTGCATTTTCCTGCTTACCATCTTTAAAACCTTCTTCAAATAAACTCTTACCTAATTAGTCATACTCTCTATGTCCTTAATTGCTATATTTTAGAGCTTTTCTTATTGCCTCAATTTCTTCATTCGATAGCCCAGTCAAATCACTTATTATACTATTGTCCATTCCTTTTTTGATAGCATTTTTTACAATCTCAATAGTCTTTTTGTTTTCTCCTTCAACTATTCCCTTTTCAATTCCCTTTTCCATGCCTTCTTCAATTAAGCTTCTACCTAATTCAGTCATACTTATTTTATCCATTCCTACTAATTAGTTTCAATAGTTTTTCTTATTATTTGAATTTGTTCAATGGTTAATTCTGTTAATTTGCTAATAAGTTCATCACTCATTCCTTCTTTAATAGCTCTTTTAGCAATTTCTATTGAATTTTCTTGCTTTCCTTCTAATTTCCCTTCTTTTATTAAGCTTTTACCTAGTTCAGTCATTTTTATCTCCTCCCTTACTTTTTCTAAATCTTTACCTTCTAAAAATTTACTTGCAAAAGCATATAAAATTGTTTCAATATCGTACTTATATTCCGTATCTACGTTCCTAACTATTTTAATTGCATTTAATATTCTATCTGCCTTACCTGATTTTCCACCCATTATAGGAGTAAAAGTTAATGTTATCAAATCTTGTTTTTCTACCTTATCACCATTTTTTATTTTATTTATAATTTCGTCAAATACTTCATCACCATCTTTATTAGCCATTGATATAGCTTTAACGTTGTAAGTATTTATTCCGCTTTTATAACAATTTAATGGATTTTTTATATTTCCTGAATACACAACATAAGTTACTATGTCTTTATTCATTTGAAGCTCAAATAATGATTCATACGCTTTGAATCTTCTTAAATCAGCAACTCCTTTATCAGTGGTTTGAAACTCTATGTGTATATACGTATCATCTTCCATCAAAAAAGTATAATCCATGAACATATTTTTTGCTTCTAGTACAACAATTTCTGTTGAGCTTACTTCTTTAACTTTCTTTTCTATTCCAAAAAATTTTAAGCCTTCTTCTGCAAAAACATCCATAGCTCGTTTCATTATCATATCTTCATAATTTATGCTTTTCATATTCACGCTCCTCACCACATTATTTATATTTTCATTATAGCCTAATAATTAATATATTTAAACTTGTTCTTCTTTTAATTTATTTTATTCACAAATGTTATTAGCTTAATTTTTTCATCAACTTACTTTATTAATCTGAATTTGTTTTTGTATTTAAAGCATTAATCCATATTTTAATTCATGAGCTGGAATCGAAACTATTTTATTAGTCTTTTTATGCTGCATAATAATATGATCTCCGCTTTGTCTGACCTGCTTATAATCATGTTTTTCTGCTAAATCAATCATATCTTTATAATTAAAAATCTTTAAATAATCTGTTTTTTTGTTTTTATTAAGTTGTTCTATTAGATTGTGTTCTTCTTCAATTTCTTTATTTAATTTCTTTTTAGCTATTTCAAATATAACAATAAAATACTGGTATTAGCGTATAATAAACTATTAAAAAAATTAACTATATCTTACTATTTCTTTAGTGTTTTCTTACCTTTCATATAAACAAGCACATCTATGAATTCTACAATATTCTTATCACTTCTATGAATATATATACCTCTTACTATATTTCCTTACAACTACTTCATAAATTATAGGTTAAGGTTAATATAATCGATAAGAGATTGTCTAGAATACCTATAGATTCAGTATTTAATGGTAAATTATACGATTATCAGCATACTGCTGTAGAGGCTATTTTAAAACATGATAATGGTATTCTTTGGGCTTCTACTGCTTTTGGAAAAACAGTAGTTGCTGCTAATATCATTTCTTCTAGAAATGTAAGCACATTGATAATTGTTAATAGCATTCAATTAATTGAACAATGGGAAGAAAAATTAAAAATTTTCTTAGAAACAAATAAAAATACTATTGGCAGATTAGGCGGCGGAAAGAAAAAAGTAAGTAATATAATTGATATAGCTACTATGCAGACTTTAAATAAAATTGATGATCTTGATAACATATTAAATAATTATGGCCAAATTATTATAGATGAATGCCATCATATAGCTGCATTTACTTTTGAAAAAATTATGAAAGCTGCAAAATCTAAATATATTTTAGGGTTAACTGCTACCCCTAACAGAAAAGATAAATACGATAAAATCATAACAATGCCAATCTCCTGGGAAGGTGTACTTGAGCAATATGCAGGAAGATTGCAAAGAATGTATGAAGGCAAAAATATAGTGAAAATATATGATTATATAGATAATAATGTTCCCATTCTAGTAAAAATGTATAATAAAAGACTTAAGGGCTATAAAAATCTTGATTATAATATAAATGAAAATGCTGGAGTTCAATATGAATTTGATAATGTATAAAGCTATTAATATACTTTTACATATAAAGTTTTTAATAATTGATTGTTCTAGTTTCAATTATTATATTCTCATATAATAATTGATCACCTAAGCTTATTTGTCCTGGGTGATCATTATTATCTAACCATTTAGATGCTGCTACTTCTAAGCTCTGCTAGTTTTCACATTGATTGCAAACTTCTATATCCTTCATAAATATATTTGATTTCTTCTTATAATTTTTCATTTAACGTCTCAATATATCCAACTAATAGATCAACATTGGTATAAGGATTGCTTTGTATTACGTCCTTAATATTATTCAGATTAATATCTAATATATTTCTTCCCAAGTCTTCATGATAATTCCTTAACTTCCCACAATTAATAAGTGCACTTGATGTTTGATCATGAATTATTGAATATATTGATTTATTCTTTTCATATTCCTTAAGCGGCGTATCCTTTTCAATTCGTTCTTTTACAGCATCATAATTTTTAAAATTAGCAGTAGTATATTTGTAATGCAACAAGTACCATATTTCAAAACATGGATTTGATAATCCAAGATTTATTTTGACCTTGCTTCTTTTCTTGTAATTTTCAACTTTTGTATAGGCTCTTTGAATTTCCTGAGTTCTACTTTCAATCGGATCAGGATTATTATAGTTTAAATCCACATCCATCAAGCACCATACTCTATCT
>NZ_LZZL01000164.1:0-5432 GCF_002006495.1 Clostridium sp. BL-8 | reverse complement strand
CCAATTATAATAAAGTTACAAAGTTGATAATAATTTTTTTCATAAATATTTACCCTATTAAATAAATATCCTAATAAAGAGTAACACTCATCTCCCCTTTTGATGTGTTACTCTTTATTATATTTTACGTGAGTCTTGGAGTACTAAGTTATTTTTTAAATCGCAATTTCAAATTTATTAATAATGTTTATATATATTGTTGAAATTCATTATAATTTACGTCAAAAAATTTAACACTAAATTTCTAAACTCTTTTTTATTGCTAAACATAGCCGGGTGATTTCCATTCTTAAAAACAACTAATTTAGAATTTTCTATTTTTGAATTAATGCTTTTTAATATATTTTCAATATTAGGTATTAAATCATCTTTCAAACTTCCTGTAATTAAAGTATCATTTTTTATATTTTTAAGATCATAATCAAAAAAATTTCCTATATTTCTTGCAAAATTCATAATTAAATTTGTATTTTGGTCAATAACATTTTCCCAATCAGAGCCATGCATCATAAACCAAAATAATTTTGAGCTTAGCTTACTTTTTGCTATTTTTCTATCATATAAAATTTTTTCAGCAAATTCATATTGTAAATTTTCTCCCATAAAACTATCCAAAATTATTTTATTAAATAAGTTTGGATTCGCAAATACAGCATTTAAAGCAATAATAGCCCCACCACTTGTACCTAAAAGGTTAACATTTTCAATTCCTATATACTTACATAATTCAATAATTAACATCCCATTAAATTGCCAATAATTTAATGGCAATTCACTTACTCTTTGAGACTTTCCCTGACCTACTAAATCTAGCAAAATCACCTTAAAGTTTTTAGAATAGAATTTTAATTCTGGCATAAACATTTTTGAGGACGCTGTATCCCCATGTATCATAACTAAAGGTTTTCCTTCACCATATACTCTGTAGTAAATATTAAGATTTTGATATTTAAAATAAGACATTTTTTACCTCCCAATAATAAACATAGTAAATTTTCCATATTGTCTACACGGGAGAATTAATAATCACTCTTGCATATAGACTATTAAAGTCTATTAAAAATCCCCATACTAATACCACCTTTCTCATAAATTATTAAATTACCATTATACAATTTATCCTTTGGTTAATTATAACATTTTTTAAAATTAAACAAAAAATGAAGTTCCTCTTAAAAGAACTTCACTTATAGTTTTATATACGTTTATTTAATGCTTTCAATTGCATTTTTTGCCCACATTGAATCCTTAAAAGCTGCTCTTCCTACCCCTATAAGATCAGCTTTGCCTGAAGAAATTAACTTCTCTGCAGCTTCTATTTTAGTTATTCCCCCTGTTAGTATAACTGGGATTGATATACCCTCCTTAATTGCCTCTGTAATTTCAGAAAAATATCCTTGTTCATTTTCTTTGCCTGGAACAATATAACCACAAAATCCTCCTGATATATCTAATATATCTATTCCTGCTTTTTGGAATTCTAATGCTGCTATTTTGCTATCTTCTATTGTTGTTCCACCTTCTGTATAATCACAAGCCCCAAGTCTAAGAAGAATTGGAAAATCACTGCCTACGGCTTCCTTTACAGCTTTTATTACTTCTAAATGAATTTTTATTCTGCCTAATACATCGCCTCCATATTCATCAGTTCTCTTATTTGTTAGCGGAGAATAAAATTGATTTAGAAGATATGCATGAGCAGAATGTATTTCTACTCCATCAAAACCTGCATCTTTCACACGCTTAGCTGCTACTTTAAAAGCTTCAATTATTTCTTTTATTTCGTCTTTATTAAGTTCCTTAGGAATATCTGATTTTGCACGTGGATTAATTATAGCTGAAGGTCCTACACTCTCATAACCTTCTGTAATCTCTATATTAGTTGCACTTCCTGCATGGTTAATTTGCATTATTGCTTTAGAACCATTTTTATGAATAACCTCAGCTAATTTTTTCAAACCTTCCATATTGCAATCCTCTGCTATAGAAAGCTGCCCTTTACTAGCTCTGCCTTGAGGTGTTATATAACTATGTTCTATAACAATTAAAGACATATATCCACCTTTAGATTTCTCATCATAATAATCTAATAAGTTCTGACTCACCATTCCATTATCTGATTTTGCAGTTGCCATAGGTGGAAACACCAATCTATTGTTTAATTTTAATTTACAGTTTTCTAAGCTTTTAAGTACATATGACATTTTTATCACGTCTCCCTTTTTTGTTTATTTTAATACTTATTATCAAATTACAATCTAAAGTGTAGCTTGTGAAAGTTTTGTAATTAGTCTTCATATAAATTTTCAATGAATAACTTTTTCAAAAATTCTTACCTTATTTCATTTTAATTAATCTATAAATTCCGATTAATTAAATCGCCAAATACAGATTAACACATCCAAACTTTTAATGCAATGAAAATCAAAAAGAGTAATAAATAGAATTCCAGCAGATTCTGCCAATTTATTTATTACTCTTACTTTATTCTTCCAACTCAATTTTAATCCATTTAGATATTTCCTTTAAGGTTTGTTCGTTTCTTCGGTAATATGTATACTGACCAATATTTCGTGATTCTATGAGCTGTGCTTCTTCTAATATTGATAAAAATCCAGATATAGTTGATTGACTTAATCCAGCTGTCTTTCTTATGGAACCTACACACACACCACCTTTAAAATCATCCATTACTGATAAATGTATTTGTGGATCAAAATTTTTCTTTGGATCTTTTAACCATAATAATATATTTAATCTAGTTTCATTCCCTAGTGCTTTAAAAATCTTTACTGCATCCATTGTTTTCATTCCTTTTAATGAATCTACTTTTATAACTAGATTAATAGTATCATATGTTTTTTGTAAAATGCAATATCTAAATATTTCTTGACTTTATCACATGAAAATGCTGTCCTTAACATAACGTTAACGTCATGTTTTAAGGAGATGTTCAATTCATATGTTAGTTTCATCGCCTGTGGTGCCGTCACATTCATCATGCTCGCGCTGTTGTTAGTTTATTTGTATGCAAAAAACGGCATTGAACTACTCCCTCAAAAATAGATTGTGTTGGGCAACCTAAGAATAGAATTAATTTGATTGCTGCTGCAAATGAGAAGATAATAAAAAAGGCATTGCTGCCTTTTTTAGTTGATAAATAGCAAAGGACGATTTCAAATTATTATTTTAGCATACAAATATTAGATTAAATTTTTAAATAATCTAAAATATGCCATTTTAATAATTTAATAACCATTCACCCATGTTTTTTGCTTCTAGTAGAACTTTTGAACGTTCTAACAACTCTTTTGGTTCACGTAAACCTCCAGTAATCAATGTCTTGTATTCTCCAAAGCCTAAAAATACAAGGCTTTTACCAGTCATATCAAAATAATCTTGGTACTGTGATATTATTCCTCCACCAAAAGTTGATACGAATAAGACTTTTTTATTAGGAGAAAGGTAGCTTGAATGATCTTCTTTCATGTAAGCAACGAGTCTATCAATAACAATTTTCAGCTGTGCAGACATTTGATAAATATATATAGGTGTAGCAAAGATAATACCATCAGCATCATTAATATCTTCATATATTAATTGCATATCATCCTTAATGGCGCATTTACCTGCTTTTTTACAGGCATTACACCCCTGGCAGCAGCTTATTTGCATTGTATTTAGGTTATAAGTTTTGATTTCAGTTTCTTTATTCTCCATTGATTTAGAAACTTCATTAACCAGCGCCATTGTATTTCCAGTTTTGTGTGGACTTCCATTTAAAATTACGATTTTTTTCATAGATATAAACATCTCCAATCTTTGATTAGTTCAAAATTCTTTTAATTCTTCTTTCTAAAAAAATTTCAACCACTTAGAATTTTTTTATTTGGCTTGTACTATAATTCATTGGCTTGTGTTAATATTAACATTTGGTTTATCATAGTAATAGATATTAATTTATACTAGTTATATTACTACCACGATAAAGGAAGGCAAAAGTTTATGGATAATCCAAAACAAAGATATAAAGAATTAGGAGATTTCTTAAAAACAAGGAGAGCAAAAATTTTACCTGCAGATGTTGGCTTGCCTGAAGGTACCCGAAGAAGAACAACTGGTCTTCGACGAGAAGAAGTTTCTTTTCTTTCAGGAGTTGGTTTAACTTGGTACACATGGCTTGAACAAGGACGCCCAATAACCATATCTCCACAAGTTCTTGAAAGTTTAGCTAGAACTTTGATGCTTGATAACGAGGAAACTATGCATCTTTACAATCTTGCAAAGTTAACACCCCCAGCTAGAATAGTAGCTTATGATAATACTGTTAATCCCATGCTTAAACATGTGTTAAATAACATAGAATTTTCTCCAGCAACTATACTTGATCATCGTTACAATGTGATTGCCTGGAATAAAGCTTCTGAAAAACTTATTTGTGATTATAATAAAATTGATGCATCTAAACGGAATATGTTAAAAATAATGTTTACAAATGAGGAATATAAAAAGACAATCATTAATTGGGAATCAACAGCACAAAGCATGCTTGCCAGATTTAGAATAGCTTATGGTAAATTTGTTGAAGATCCTTGGATTGACGACCTTGTAGAGAAACTAAAAAAAGAAAGTAATGAATTTAATTCATGGTGGACAATGCATAATGTTGAAATGGAAGAAGAAATAATAAAAAACATCAATCACCCAATTCTAGGAGAATTGAGCTTTGAGTATACCAGCTATATGGTTTTATCAGATAGGAATTTAAAGCTAACAATTCTTACGGCACTGCCTGGATCAGATACTGAAAAAAAGATAAAACAATTTCTAATTGATTAAACTACACTGCCTAAAATAAATACCTTAAAACATCATATTTTGTGAAGTTATAATATTTTTTATAACTTCACAAAACAGCTACTAAAAAAGCTAACTAAATTGATTTAATAATTTAGCTTTGCTATAATATTATAAAAAAACTAGGAGGATACAAATGTTTGAGAAAGATAGCTATGAAGAAGATGTAAAGTTATTTGAAGAAGTTACTTCTACACAAGCAGACGAATTATTATCTAATGAAGACTTCGCTGCTATATATATTGGTCGTGAGACATGCCCATTCTGCCGTAAATTTGCTAAAAAATTAAGTGGCTTGACTAGTAAAATTAACACAACTATTTACTATGTGGACAGTTCTGATTTTTCAGATGATTTACTTAGCTCATTTAGAAAAAAATATAATATTGTAACTGTACCAGGATTTATTGTTAGTAAAAATGGAGAAATAGAAGTTCGTTGCGATTCTTCAATTCCAGAGGACGAAATATTGGATCTATTAAAATAAATAATCAACTAAAGTTCTAGATATCCAACCTTGACTTAGACTTATGTGGTAACTTACCGAAATCACATACATTTTTATTCCGCAGGAC
>NZ_LZZL01000163.1:0-6401 GCF_002006495.1 Clostridium sp. BL-8 | reverse complement strand
TGAAGTTGTAAAAGAAATTGAAGCAAATGGTGGTAAAGCTGCTGCTATTCAGCTTGATGTAAGTAATATATCTTCCTTTGATTCCTTTGTATCTAAGTTATCAGATGTTTTAAAGGATAAATGGAATAGAGAGCAGTTTAATTTTTTAATTAATAATGCTGGGATCTCAAATCACACTCCTATTTTAGAAGTTACAGAAGAGGAATTTGACAAAATAGTTAATATACACTTTAAAGGAGTTTTCTTTTTAACACAGAAACTAATTCCGCTTATTGCTGACAAAGGTGGAATTGTGAACACTTCAACAGGATTAACTCGATTTACATCTCCAGGTTCTGGACTTTATGCTGCTGCAAAAGGTTCAGTAGAAGTCTTTACTAGATATTTGGCTAAAGAATTAGGAGCTAGAGGTATAAGAGCAAATACTATAGCGCCTGGACCTGTTAACACTGAATTTAGTGGAGATACTTATATTAAAAATCCAAGTTTGAAAGATACTATTGGTTCTTATGCTGCACTCGGAAGAATTGGAGAAGCTTCTGATATTGGAGGTGTTGTTGCTAGTTTATGTACGGATGAAATGGGATGGGTTACCGGCCAACGTATTGAAGCATCTGGTGGTATGTTATTATAATTAAAAGATATTATTCTTAATCAACAAGAGTTTATAAGCTTTTGCTTGTTAAGAGTTTGAATATTGAATGATCATTCAAAAAAGCATTGACTTTAATTGAATGATCATTTAATATAGAAATATGAAGTACAAAGATATATAAAAAATAGTTGGTAAAACAGTATAATACCAAAGGGTGAGGTAGAATTAACTATGAGATATAAAGATGATGACAAAAAAGAAAAGATTACTAAAGCAGCAATACAACTAATAAATGAAGTGGGGTTAGCGGAAATCTCAATATCAAAGATAGCAAAAGAAGCTGGAATTGCCCCTGGGACAGTTTATACTTATTTTGATAATAAAGATGATATGCTTAGAAAACTTTTTTTGGATGCTAAAAAAGATATGCAGCAAAAAATATCAAATGGAGTTAATATTCTACAACCAACAGAAGCTGAATTTAAAAAGATATTGAATAATTATATTAATTTCTTTATAAACAATAAGGGAAAATTTCTCTTTATTGAACAATTCATGAACTCACCATTTGTTTTAAAAGTATATGAAGAAGTTCAGATGATAGGCAGACCCTTAGTAGAGTTTTTAGAAAATGGTAAAAAATGTGGTGTTTTTAAGGAAATTGATATTGAGCTATTGTTTATTTATTCTTTTAGTCCATTAATGCAAATTGCTAAAAAGTATTTCAATGGAGAGTTTGAATTTACAGAACAAAATATTAGGGAAATAATTGAACTGAGTTGTACTTCAATAAAAAAATAAATTCTTTATGATTAATTTAAATGAATATTTAATCATCATAGCCCAGGTTCCAAATTTTTAGGCTCAAAAGTATTTTAAAATGGCCTAACAAAATTAATATAATAGATTAAAGAAAATGATTGAATGAATATTCATTTATTACAATATATTTCACAAATTAAATAATATAAAAGCAATATTATGGAGGTAATAAAATGAGTAAAATTGTAGCATTTATTGGAAGTCCTAGAAAGAAAGGGATTTCTATGCAGCTCCTTAATAAAGTAATAGAAGGGGCAAAGTCCGAAGGAGCAGAAATTATAGTATATGATCTCAATGATACTGGAATTAGAGGATGTCAGGCATGCGATTATTGCAGAAAGGAGAATGTCTGTATTATAAAAGACAAACTACAATCTATGTATAGCGACATCGAATCTGCTGATGGAATTATAATAAGTTCACCAATTTATATGTCTTACTTTAGCGCTCAGGCAAAGACTTGGTTTGACCGTTTACGTCCTATGTTTGGACATGACTTCAAGCCACGTTATCCTGGGAAAAAGATTATTGCTGTATTTGCACAGGCTGCAGATAATGAAGATTTATGCAGTGAGCTTTTTGAATCCCTAAAGATGCGTTCTAAACTTTTTGGATGGGATCTAATTGATAATATACTTGCTTGTAGCACTGAGGCTCCAGGATATAGCATACCTCAAGAACTCATGGATAGAGCTTTTACGGGTGGTAGGAAATTAGTAGAATAATAAAATAAAGTTTCATGGCTAAAAGTAAATGCAAATGATGTATGGAATTAAATTTACCCATAGCGATTCGCCCCCACCATGAAACCCACGACCATTTGCATATGACTTAAACAGTTACTTTTTTTAAAATCATAATACTAAACGCCGCTTAATGTGAAGTTAAGTGAGGCGTTTTTATAATTAGGTCGTCTTTTCAAAATGGTTTAATCTTTTCAGAAAACTTTCTAAGTCAGTCGGGGAGTAGTTTTTTTGTGCAGCTTTAATATCTTTAAGAGGCGGCATGCCAAAACACCTACGGTATTCTCTGCTAAATTGGGATGGACTTTCATAGCCAACTTCAAGTGCAGCTGTTGTTGCATCCATAGAGCCACTAAGCATAAGACGTCTTGCTTCTTGAAGACGCAGCTTTTTTTGGTACTGGACTGGACTCAGTGAGGTTATAGCCTTGAACTTATGTTGTAGTCCGGATACGCTCATATTAAAGGATCTTGCAAGTTCTTCAATAGTAAATGAATGAGTGTAATTTTCTTTAATCCATGCAAGAGCTTTTCCAACTCCATCAGATTGCTGGTCAAAAAATACCTGCTGCAAAAATAAGTGCCGATACTCTCCTGATAATAGATGAAAAATCATTTCACGCTTTATAAGTTTAGATAAAAACTTAGCTTTTGAGGGATTATCTACAAGCTTGAGAAGTCTTACAAATAATTCTAAAAAGTCAGTATCAGATTTTCCAATACATGTTCCAAATATTAACTTATTATCTCTCTTGTCAACGCTTATGTCAGCCTCCAGCATAACAGAAGTTATTTCTTCCATGGTAAAACTAATGCGAATACCTATGTAAGGGGAGTTGTTGGTGCACCCGGTTACTCTGGCAGAGGCTGGTATATCCACTACAGACGCCAAATAATCTCCAGGATTTGCTTGAAAAATATGCTCGCCAAGATAAACTTCTTTTCTACCTTGCAGAACGAGGCAAAACGAAGGTGATAATACACCTTGAACCACTGGAGTTTCATAATTATGTCTGCAAATAATAAGGAAAGGAATTATTGTTTCAGTATATCCATCAGTATTTGTAATTTTTTCAGTCATACTAATGATTTTGTTGATTAACTTCTGCTTATTAGAGGGATTCTCTTCAGATAAAGTTATGGAGCGGGGGGGTTGGGTTAACATTTACACTCACCAGCCTTTAATTAAAAAATCCTTTATCAATTTTGTTAATTTAAGAATATGTTTTTATCAATTATATTGTTATTCTAAATAATACTCGATATGATGAAAGAATTCAATACAGCTTATTAAGTTGAAATTATAATAGGTTGCAGTTTTAGGCAATTTTTTTGCAGCAATGGTCTAGAGTAGTTAAGGAATTTTAATGATAATATTTCTAAGGGCATTTTATAAAGGTACTTAAAACTAATAAAATTTAAAAAAGGAGAGAAATATTATGGAATATTCACAATTTGGAAAAACAGGAATGCAAGTGTCAAGATTTGGACTTGGATGTATGCGCTTTCCTTCTGATGAAAAGGAAGCTATTGAAATGGTACGTTATGCCATAGACAATGGCGTGAATTATATTGATACAGCATTTATTTACAAAGAAAGTGAGAGAATAATAGGAAAGGCATTAGAGGACGGATACAGAAATAAAACTTATATAGCTACTAAAAGTCCTATTTGGAATATAGAAAAACATGAAGACTTTGAAAAATACTTGGATGAAGAATTGATAAGGCTAGGCACAGATCATGTTGATGTTTATCTTCTTCATAATATGAATCATGGCAACTGGGAGAAGGTCAAGAGATTTGATGGTCTTACTTTCTTAGATAAAATGGTGCAAAAAGGAAAAATAAGTCATAAAGGTTTTTCGATTCACAATACCTTAAATGCATTTAAAGAAATTGTAGACGCATATGATTGGAAAATGTTTCAAATACAGTTGAATATATTGGATGAAAATCAGCAAGTTGGAGTAGAAGGTCTTAAATATGGTGCGGCTAAAGGTTTAGCTGCAGTAATAATGGAACCACTTAGAGGAGGCAACATACTTAATATTGTTCCAGAAGAAGTGCGTGATTTAATTAAGCAATATCCAGAAAAACGTCCATTAGTAGAGTGGTGTTTTAGATGGCTGTATAATATGCCCGAGGTATCTGTCATCCTAAGTGGTACAAATACGTTACAACAATTAAAAGATAATTTGAAAATTTTTGAACATTCAGCTCCAAATGTCATGTCAGAAGAGGATTTGAATTTTATTAGTAAAATACGAGAAGCTTATGAAGCTAAGAAAGCCATTGGATGCACCGGATGCAGATATTGCATGCCATGTCCAAAAGGTGTAGCAATTCCTGAAATATTTAAGCTTTATAACAGCCAGAAGCTAATGGAATCTCATGTAATAGATAAAGCTGTTTATCAAAGTAATCTAGTGCCTTCAGGCGCTGGAGCAGATCAATGCGTATCTTGTGGAATTTGTGCAAATCACTGCCCACAGAATTTGAAAATTCCTGAATTGTTAAGAAATGTTCATGAAGAATTTATGGAATATACTTATCCATCACAAAGATGACATTTAAAAATTAATACAAAGGAATAGCAAAAAAGATAATTGATAAATCCTGTGAATATAAAAATTTATATATAGCTAATTCAAAACACATAAATTTAGAAATCTAAAAAGAATTTCTCTATACTTTTATTTATAGGAATTTCTGAAAATATAATATGTGTAGAAGTTGTAGAGTCTAATGATGAAATAGAATCAACAAATTTTTCGATTTCAGATATTGATTTAACACTTAATTTTAACAATATGCAAGAATGACCTGCAATTCTATAACAGAAAATTACACGGGGATGATTATAAATAAAGTCTTTGAATTTTTCAAAATTACTATTTTTAATATCAATTTGAATCATACATTGTATGGAAAAGTCTAAAGCAGCTTCATTTATTTTTATAGTGTATCCTTCAATTATTCCACTATCTTCAAATTTTCTTATTCTATCAGCAACTGATGGAGGAGATAGGTTGACTCTTTTTGATAATTCTCTAATAGATAGACGACTATCTAATTGAAGTTCCTTCAAAATTTTAATGTCTGTATTGTCAATTTTCATATGAAATTAATTACCTTTCTTTTTATTCAATTTGAAATGTTTTTTATTTAAAATGATAGCAAGTATAAGGGAAAAATTATCATTAACTTATTATAATATAATAAGTTGCAGGCCTCAACTTTTATAAATAACATGAAGGGAAGAAAAATGTTGGAAAATAGTAAAGATTATGTGATTCTAAATAATGGAGTTAAAATGCCGTTACTTGGATTTGGTACTTATAATGCTGAAGACTGGATTAAACTTAGTAACGCAATAAAGGAAAGTATAAAATTTGGATATCGTCATATAGATACAGCTTCTTTTTATGGAAATGAAGAAGTAATTGGTTGTGCATTGAAGGAAAGTGCTGTATCAAGGAATGAAATATTTTTAGTTGATAAAGTTTGGAATTCAGAACAAGGTTATGAGAAAACCCTTAAGGCTTTCAAAGAATCTATAAAAAAACTTAAGACTGATTATCTAGATTTATATTTAATCCATTGGCCACAATCCTTAAATAAAGAAACTTGGAAGGCACTTGAAAAGTTATATAAGGAAAGATATATAAGAGCCATAGGGGTTAGTAATTTTACAATACATCATTTGAAAGAATTAATAGAAAATGCTGAGATTATACCAGCAGTAAACCAAATAGAATTTCATCCAAGGCTTGTTCAGAAAGACTTGATGGAGTATTGTAAAAAATATAATATTCAGCTAGAAGCTTGGTCGCCTTTAATGAGGGGGTTAGTTTTTGAAATTCCATTTTTACAGGAACTTTCGCAGAAATATGGGAGAACAATTTCTCAAATAGTATTAAGATGGGATTTGCAGATGGCAGTCGCTACCATTCCTAAATCAACAACATATAAAAGGATAAAAGAAAATGCCGATATATTTAGTTTTGAAATTAGTAAAGAAGATATAAGTAAAATTGAAAAACTAAATGATGGATTTAGGATTGGAATGAATCCTAATGAAGTTTATGAGCATCCAGAGATAATAAGAGACTGAATAGTTATTGAAACTGTTATTTCATTGGATCCAGAATTCTACAAATAAGAAGTAATAAACATCTAGGCCAGGTGTTCTTCTTTACTAATATTTTTACTTATAAAATATCTCATATTCTAATATGG
>NZ_LZZL01000162.1:0-5813 GCF_002006495.1 Clostridium sp. BL-8 | reverse complement strand
TATTTTTTCCTCAGATACTGAATACATCAAATTAATTACATATATTCAATTTTCGATTTTAATAATTCCAATTAATCTCATTGTCTTTAATTTTTTTAATTTATATCATTCTTTTAGAACTACAACTTTTATTAAAGAATGCAATCAAATAATAAAAGCCAATACAATACTTACTGCAATATTATTATCATTATTATTTACCGTTAAACTAGAACACATATCAAGGTGGACTATTGTTATTTTTTATTTCATTAATATAACACTAATATTAATGAAACGATTTATTTTAAGAAAATCCTTATCAAAAATCAGATCTAAAGGCTTAAATTTGAAGCATGTAATAATTGTTGGTGCTGGTGAGGTTGCTAATGAGTATTTAGGAGTAATAGAAAATAATAAGAGTTTTGGATATGATTACTCTGGATATGTAGCTAATACTTCTGACTTTCAAGGTATAAAACTTGGAAATTATGCTGATTTATACGAAGTTCTGAATAAATATAAACCTGATGAAGTTGTTTGTGCTCTTGATATACCAGATTCTAAGTATTTAGAAAACATAGTTTCTGACTGCGAAAAGAGTGGGACAAAAATTTCTATAATTCCTTTTTGTTATAAGTATATACCTAGTCAGCCATATATAGATCAAATTGGAAGCATTCCTCTTATAAATGTAAGAAGAATCCCATTAGATAATCTAGGTAATGCATTTATGAAAAGAACTTTAGATATAATAGGTTCCCTTATTTTAATAATATGTACAAGCCCAATTATGCTTTTTACTTCTATAATAATTAAGCTTACTTCAAAGGGACCTGTAATTTTTAGGCAGAAGCGTGTAGGTTTAAATAAATCTTCATTTACAATGTATAAATTTAGATCAATGAAAGTTAATTCTGAGGAGCAAACAGCCTGGAGCACTAATATTGACCCTAGAAAGACTAAATTTGGTTCTTTTATTCGCAAATTTTCTATAGATGAACTGCCTCAGTTTTTTAATGTATTAAAGGGCGATATGAGTTTAGTTGGTCCTAGACCTGAACTTCCTCATTTCGTTGAAAACTTTAAAGATGAAATTCCGCTTTATATGGTCAAACATCAGGTAAAGCCAGGAATAACCGGACTAGCTCAAATAAATGGCTTTAGGGGTGATACCTCAATAAAAAAACGAATTGAATTTGATATTCACTACATCGAAAATTGGAGCATTTTAATGGATATAGGTATCCTATTTAAAACTGTTTTTAAAGGAATGAAAAATAATGAGCAGCTTGTAAAAGGCAACAGTAATTCTATTGGTGTTAATAACAATAGAATTGAACTATAACATAACTTTTCTCTAACTGAAGCATACTAGTTATTATGTTAATAATTTAGTATGCTTTATTTATTTTCATATGTAACAAGCATTCTATTTTGACTATATTCTTCAATTTTAATAATTAACTATATTTTTTATTTAATCGTTTTAATAGAATTACTATTTCCTAATTAATTGCACTCACTTGCCTCCGGTGTTATAATATTACATATTTGTATAGATAAATTACAAAAATATATTCATATAGGAGTGTAACAATTGGAAAATAAAAAGAGTTATTTTAAAGAGAAACCTATTTTTTTTATACTTACATCAATTATTCTTACCATAGTGCCTTTAATTGTCCGAGTTAGAGGTGTCCTATTGGATGAAGATACTACAAAGCTTTATGGAAATTCAACACAATTTGATCTTTTTTCTCAATGGAAATCTAAATATTTGCTATGTTTTTCAATTTTATTGATTATTATAAGCATTATCTTTTTTAAAAAAATATTTAAAAAAAAAGATAAGGTTATTAATTTAATTTTAATTGGAGTAGCTGTATTTTGGATTTTTACTTTATTATCCGCAATATTTTCAGCGCATCAATTATATGCCTTTTGGGGAGCCTTTGATAGAGCAGAAGGCATTGTCACTATCACCTGTTATATGGTTTTACTTATATATTCAATCTATACTTTCCAAACCGCTAATAATTATAAGTATTTACTTATTCCTATAATTATCTTAGTAGTTATTGAATCATTTTTAGGTGTGTTCCAATATATAGGTCATGATTTAATTAACAGTAAGCTTGGTTTGTTATTAGTTACAGGTGATGTTAACAAAAAATTAAATTTAATGTATGATAAAGGTAAATTATATGGAACTTTATATCACTATGATTATATGGGCAGCTTTGCAGCTATAATTTTACCACTATTAGCTGTATTAACCATATTTGAAAAGAAACTTATTTATAAGATTGGTCTTGGTATATGTTCCTTACTGTCTATATGGTTATTATTTGGAAGTTCTTCTAGAGCTGGACTTGTAGGTGTTGCTTTTTCCTTTATTTTTGCCCTTATTCTCTTTGGGCGTTCTTTGTCAAAAAACTGGAAACCAATATTAATTGGCTTAGCAGCTTTATTAGTTTTGGCAATTGGGCTTAACGCAGCGACTAAAGGTGCAATTTTTGAGAGAGCTCCGTTATTCCTTTCTGATGCCTCTTTATTATTTAACGATACTAGCAATTTTGACCCTTCAAATTCCACTCCAGTTAAGGATATTAAATACGTAGATGGTCATTCAGAGGTTGTACTTCCAAATGATACAATAAAGATATCTTTTGAAAATAATAATTATGTATTTAAAAATTCTAAAGATGAAGTTATTAGTTATTCAGAAAATAATAAAGTTTTTACAACCAATGATCCTGCTTTTAAAAATATTTCATTTAGGTATACAAAAAATTCTGGCAGAAAAGCAGGTTTTATTTACTTGTCACTCAATGATCAAGGTATTTTCGGTTTCTCATTAGGGCATGACAATACTGTTCATTTAATAGATCCAAAAACTAATCAGGATATTGATTTAGATCATCCTGAGGTGGCTAAATTTTTGATAGGTAAGGAAAAACTTGGATCATCAAGAGGATATATTTGGTCCCGCTCGATTCCTTTAATAAAAAATAATCTTATACTTGGCAGTGGGCCTGACACCTTCCCTTTTCAGTTCCCACAAAACGATTTTATAGGAAAATATTATGCTTATGATACACCTAATATATTTGTAGATAAACCTCATGACCTTTATTTGCAAATCGCCTTAGATTATGGTGTAATCGCATTAATTGCATTTTTAGCTATTATGTTTATTTATCTTTTTGACTGCATAAAATTATATGCTTTCAAAGCTAGCTATACTCACTCTGAAATCTTAGGAGTAGCTAATTCCTTAGGAATTATAGGTTACTTATTTGCTGGATTTTTTAATGATTCACTAATAAGCGTAGCTCCAATATTCTGGATTGTATTTGGAACTGGAATTGCAATTAATTATATAAATAGAACTGCTATTAAAAAACATTCAAAAAATATATAATTATTTATGAGATTCAAATTGATTACAATGTATATATATTGCTGTTTAATAAAAAAATTGATATAATTATTTCACCTGCTAAATAATTATTAAGTGAGGTGAAAATATAGATAAAGAAATATTAGAAATTTTGAAAAGACTAGAAAATAAAATCGATGAGCATACTCAAGTTTTAAATGAACATACTCAAATTTTAAGGGCATTGAAACATTCTGCTGAAGTGAATAAAGTATAACATGATAAGCTTTCAAATGATGTAGCCAAAATTCAAGGTGATGTTACAGGCATAAAGAAAGATTTATCGCAAGTTGAAATGGTTACTGCTAATAATTGGGCTGATATTGCAAAATTAAAAGCTGTTAAATAAATATTTATAATACTTAATATATATATTGCAATTGTTAACTGTACCTTGCAAATTGTAATATATAAAAAACCTATGATTAAATGTGAATCATAGGTTTTTTCTTACTATTTTAGCTTTCCTTAGGAATTATCTTTTAATTTTAATTAATCCAAGCTCCATCAGTGCCTAGTTTATATCCATCTATTGTTGTACTGTGAGCCATACTTCCGTCAGTATTTAAGTAATAATACTTTCCACTTCCGTCTCTAATCCAGCCTGTCTGCATTCTTCCATCTGCGTCTAAGTAATACCAATTACCATTTACGGATTGCCAACCTGTTCTCTTTGCCCCATCACTTCCTAAGTAGTACCAACTTCCATTATAAGTTATCCAGTTAATAGCCATATTCCCATCTGCCTGCAAATAGTAATTTTGTACCCACATGTTCTTTGCAGGTTTACCTGTTGAATCATTATATTGCCATTTTCCATTCACCTGCACCCATTGGCTGAGCTTAACTGCTGATGATGCACTACTTTGTTGTGTTGCTGCTTGACTTGTGTTTTCTGTCCCTTGTCCATTACTTTGACTTGTTCCTTGGCTTGTACCTCTATATACTGTTACAGTATATGTTCTTTCCTCATAATCTATGTCACCCTTATCATAGGTTTCTCCATTATTTACCTTAATAGTTATCACGTTTTTTCCTTCGTTTAAATTAATTCTTCTTACAAATGAAGATTTACTATAATCCCCATTTACTGCTACTTTATCATCACTGAATTCAGGTGCTGCCTTAAATAATATACTATCCACATCATCCCCTACATCTACAGCATAAGACGTTACCTTTGGTTTAAAGTTTAAAGGCACACTTCCATCTTGTATAACTATATCATCTAAATATATTGGATCTTGGCTATTATCTTCAACTTCTGCATTATTAGTTCCTAATGCGGTTCCACCTCTATTTACATTTAAAGTATAGGTTTGTTCTCCCCCATCATCATCCACTAAATCTATTGGTATAGCATTATTTCCATTTTTAAGTTCCACTGTCCTTCTATAATCTTCATCTTTATCAACCTTAATTCCATCGATTTTCACTTCATAATCATCATCTTCTGGTTGTGCTGTTATTCTCATTTCAGTAACAGAAGAATCTACATTTACGTTATAAGAAGTTGTATTCTTTGAAAATGATAAATTTCCATCGCTTAACTGAATATCATTTAAATACGGAACATCTGAATCACTTGAATCTGAAGTATCTGCACTTCCTCTGTTTACAACTAAATTATAAATTCTTAAGCCATAATCCTCGGTTACAACTTTTATTCTTATTAAATTTCTCCCTTTATCCAATTCAATTGGCTTTTCAGCAACATTGTCACTATCTAAATCAATTGGGTCATCATTGATTTTAATTGTGTCACTACTATCTTTAGCTTTAGCTTTAACTACAATAGATTCAATATTCTTATCTATCTTTATAGTATAATCTGTTTTCTTTTTTGAAAATGAAATATCTGCATTACCACCACTTATACTTAAATCATCTAAATATGATGCTTCAATTGCTGCTGCATCTAAATCATCATCATCAGATGATGCATATGCTATTTTATCAGAATCTATAAATTTTAAATACTTTACTGGTGACATTACAGAAAAAGTCCCTAAGGCTAATGTAATAGCAATTATACGCTTTATATTTCTATTCATTTTATTCCCTCCAGTTCTATATATTATTAATTTTACTTCAAATTCAGACAATTGACAATGTATAACTTTCAATTAACAATTTACAGTGTACAATTGATAATTTGTTAAGAAAACTATAGGTTTTCTTAACAAATTAGATTTTTCAAACTTTAATGGAATTTTTTTATAATTGTAGATTGTAAATTATCAATTGTAAAAAAAGAGACGAGGATATACCTCGTCCCATTTTTAATTGTCAACTATATATAATATAGTATACTGTCAATTACTTAAATTATTGAATCCAAGCTCCTGAAGCTCCTAATACATAACCATCAACAGTTGTGTTAGCTAAC
>NZ_LZZL01000161.1:0-6287 GCF_002006495.1 Clostridium sp. BL-8 | reverse complement strand
GTCCTGCGGAATAAAAATGTATGTGATTTCGGTAAGTTACCACATAAGTCTAAGTTTAAAGTTGGATAGCTATAAATCCAAATAGGCAGCTTAAGTTTTAAGCTGCCTATTAGCATTCTCATTATCTTTTGGAATGAGAATTTCTACCTGAATTATTATTCATGCCATTCATGTTATTCATATTGTTCATATTCATACCATTAGGGTTCATACCATTTTGATTTCCCATAAGCATATTTAAGAGTGAACCAATATCATTCATGTTAGCATTATTTCCATTATTAAATTGTGGATTACCATTGCTATTACCCATGTTGCCGCTGTTATTGCCCATGTTGTTGCTATTGTTAGCACCACCCATGTTATTTCCCATGTTTCCCATTAACATGTTCATTAATGGATTTCCATTCATACCATTCATGCCGCCACCTAGGCCGCCCATAAGCATATTTAATAATGGATTGCCAGTCATCATATTAGGATTATTCATACCATTCATTTGATTTGTTCCATCCCGACTATTTTGATTAGGCATCATAGGATTATTCATTCTATTTCCTCCCGTAATACCGTTAAAAATGGAAGCAAGTATCATATTTAATAGAGGATTCATTTTACCACCTTTTTGTTAATTGTTTTACTATAGTTTATTGCAAAGATGTATAAAACGATACTACTTTAGGCATATTTAAAATTTAAATTGATCAAAGCTTTGTGTCAATTCATCAGATAAACTGCTTACCTTTTGAGCAGAAGCAGCAACTTCAGAACTTGCAGAGTTTAATTCATCAGATGAAGAATAAATTTCTTGTGTGGTTGCTGAAATCTGCTCTGATACTGCAGAAATATTTGTAATATTAGTTACCAAAGAATCTTTCTCGGAATCCAATTCAGTAAAATCTTTAGCTATTGAATACATTTTAGGAATCATATCTTCAACTGCTGTGGAGATATGTTTAAATGCAACAATTGTATTATTAATAATATTTGTTTGATTTTTAACATCTTGGGTAATACTCTCCGTGCTCAGTACTATATCATCAGTATTTTTAAGAACCTTTGATACTATGGCATAAATCTTTTTAGCAGAACTTTGGCTCATTTCTGCAAGCTTTCTTATTTCATCTGCAACTACAGCAAATCCTTTTCCAGCTTCTCCAGCTCTAGCAGCTTCAATTGCAGCATTTAGAGCAAGCAAGTTTGTTTGCTCAGATATTCCATTTATTAAATCTGTCATATTATTAACTTCTTTAATATCTGTAGTCATTAATGTCAGTGCATTACTAAAGTTATTGAAATTGGTATTTAATAGTTCTATTGAAGCAATTAGTATTTTTAGTTCATCGTTACTTTCTTTTGCCTTAGTACCAATATCTGAAGAAGTAATAGTAACGTCATTAACCTTATTTGTAAGAGTTGAAAGTTTATTTGCAAATTTGTTTAAATTATCGGTGCTACTAGTTAAATTATTAGCTTGATTGGCTGTTCCTTCTGAAATATCACTGATTGCTTTTGCTATAGTCCCAATAAGTGAAGATAATTCTTCAGATATAGATGAAAGACCAGTGGACTGCTCATTGAGATTCTCAGAATTTGTTTTAATTGTATCAATACTGTTGTTTAAGGAATGTTGAATATTTATTAATGAATGACACATTACTCCCGTTTCAGAAGAATCCCTTAAATGTTTTTCATCTATTTGAGTAGAAAAATCACCTTGTGAAAAATCTTTCATTATACTGACAACATATAGTATTTTTTTAGAAATCTTTGATATTGATAAAATTAAAACTAAGGATATTACTATAAGACTTACAATACCAGTTACTATATTAGCAAATTTTAAGGAACCAAATGATTTTAGTAAATCGCTTTTTTCAGCAGTTACGATAACACACCAGCCAGTGCTTGGTACTACAGAATAAGATAGAGTTTGAAGTTTATTGTCAGAGATAATTTCAGCAAAACCACTTCCTCCTTGAGAAATATTACTGATTAAATTATAAGGAGCTGATTTATCAGGATTTGTTATGATTTCACTAAGATTAGTACCTTTTTGTACATACTCATCGTTTGAATGTCCAATTATTTTACTACTAGAATTAACTACATATGCTTTACCAGTATTTAAAAATGATATTTTTTTACTAAGATTTGATATATCATCTCCGTGTCTAAATGCAACTAAAACACCAATTGTTTTGTTTTCATCTTTTATTGGAGCCGATATTGCTATTAATAAATCTTTACTAAAATTACTTTGAAAAGGTTCTGAAACATATGATTTCCCAGAAAGGGCAAAAGTGAAATAGTCATAAGATTTAATATCAACTGTAGCTCCACTTAGAAGTGTTAACTTTCCGTCAGGAGTAGCTATACCCATATCAGAATACTGCTGAAAATTCTTTTCTTCAGATAATATATTTAATTTATCATGTATAGTTGCCTGTTGATCTACAATAGTTGGATTATGAGCTAAACTCTCAATTGCTTTGACTTTTTCATCCATTACATCACTTATATCCTGCGCGGTAATATTACTTATTTGAGTAAGTAATTCTTCACTATTAGAATATAAGGCATTTTCTCCTAGAGTATAAGTAAAAATTGTAAGTAATAATAAAGTTACAATTACAACTGGCAAAACTGTCAAAAGTACCTTAAAGCTAATTGAACTTTTGCTTAACTTGATTTTACTTTTGGTAAGATTACTAGTGGCTGGAGAACTATAATTTTTTCTTGGTTTAAAATTTAATTTCTTAATCTTTTCGATTAACGATGCCTTTTTTAATGAAGAATTACTTGATTTGTTTTTAGTATTAATAAAGTTACGGTTAACTTTTTTTGAAATTTTCATTATTTCCTCCTAATGTTTAACTGATTCGCTATAAAAAGAATTAATTATTAACAAATTGTTATATAATGTATATTGCTATACATTATACATTAATTCTATAAATAATACCACGTGTTTGTGTGGAATATGGTAAATGCTTGCAGGAGATTTAGAGATAAAAAATCATATAGAATATGTAGAAAATTAATAAAATATAGTAAATCTTTTAGAAAATAAATAAAGTAAAGTAGACAATGCTTAAATGGATAGAATAAAAGAAGAAAAAATGAATAAAATAAATACAATAATAAGAGCTGAGAAAGACAATCTTAGTTCTTTTTTATGTATTTTTTACCAATTAATTTGCAAAAAGAAGAAAAATATAAACCATAAAAATTAGGAGCAAGATATGAAAATTGGAGAAACTGAATTAGCGATAATTGATATAATAACATTTACAGGAATACTAATAACTTTTTTGACGGGTGTATTAAATTTATCTCAAAATAAAAAAAGTCTTTACATAAATAATATTACAAGGTTTAGAGTAATATGGATTACCACATTTAGGACACATATTGCATGTTTAAAAGAATTAAGTAATATAACTAATTTATATGTAAGAACAAAAGATGGAACTAATAAAATAGCTTATAGAAGGGAATTGGAAAAAGTCGTAGCATTAATAAAAATGCACTTGAATTTTACAGGAAAGCTTGATATAGAATTAATTTCTAAGGTAGAAGAATTAAAATCTACAATTAATAGCTATTTATTAATATATTATTTTAAAAATAAGATTAAATCTGTGAAGAATAATGATGATCTTATAAATAAATTTTATGAAGTAATTGAGATTATAAGTGAAAAAAAGGTATTGCAGGATATGTTGACTTTAGCAATAAGTAATGGCATAGGAAAAATGGATTCTATAGAGAAATTAAATTTATTGGAATTAAAAAGTCAAGTTAAATTATCATATAAAAATAATCCAGAATTAATAAAAAAAATAAATAACGAAAGTGATAAAATAATAGAAAAATATACGTGTGAAATTGATGCATTAAATGAAGATATTGATGAAATTGTACAGATATATTTAAAAGCTGAGTGGATAAGATGTAAGGTAGAAACGAGAGTGTGGCCATATAATAGATATAATGAAAAAAAAGTCATAAGCAGACTGAGAGACAGGTCACATAGAGAAAGGTGAAATAAAATAACAAAAAATTAAAGATTCTTATTATCTTATTAGACGTGCAGTCTTTTGCTAAAATGTTTTTTGGCTGCGTAGTAATATTTTTTTACGATAAATCTCAAACTCATTAGACTTGAGATTTATTTTTTTATAGTAAAAGAGCCTCACACATTAGTGCGACAGCTCTTTGCTTTTTTAGTGAAGAGTTTGTTTAACATTAATTATTTTAGAATTTTCTATTTTTGAGCTGAGAAAGTTTGCTTAACTTGATTTATTTTATTTTGATCAGCCTGCTCTGAAGGATACCATCCTTTTTGTGACATCTTATTGTAGAGTTGATTTTGCATGTTTAAAGTATCTTTCAAGGCTGTATCAAAAGCACAATGAACATTTTGAGTAGAGGATTCTATAGTTCCGTGTAATAGTAAATCAGAACTAGTTTTTACTGCTACTAAAATGTCTTCAAATAACTCTTTATCATTCATAACTTAAATCTCCTTTATTTATTATAATAATTGATAGAATTGATCAAAGATTCTTTGGTGAGTATTAGCTAATTGCTGAACATATGATTTTAGTTCAGCATCTTGAATTTGATTTGCACATTCTGTGCACTTTGTTTGCATATGTTTTTCATGACTTAGTGTATCTTTAATATACGATAATTCTTTTGGACTCATAATTTTAGCTTCCTCCTATAAATTAGAATAATGTAATTAACAATTGTATTATGTGATAAATGATGTTTTTTATACTTTATAAATAAAGGAGCTCAATCATTTGATAATATTGCTTGAAAAGTATTATAGTGGTATTATCTTGATAATAATTTTAAGGAGGGGGAAAAATTGATTAAAAATATAATATTTGATCTTGGAAATGTAATGATAGATTTCAGCCCTAAAGAATATGTTGAATCTAAAATTGCTCAAGAAAAGGTGGAAGAAATATATAAATGCATCTTTCAAAGTGAAGAATGGCCAATGCTTGATAGGGGAACAATTAATGAAGAAAATGCTAGAAGAAATATAATTAGCAGAAATATTGAGAATGAGGATTTAATAAATGTAGTTTTCGATAATTGGTACGATATCTTAATTCCTATAGAAAATAGCGTGGATATATTAAAAAAATTAAAAGAAAATGGATATAAAGTATATTATTTATCTAATTTTCATTGTGCTGCATTTGAATATATGGATGAAAAATATGATTTGTTCAAATTATTTGATGGAGGAGTATTTTCATTTAAAGAAAAATTACTTAAGCCTGAGAGAGAAATATATGACAAAATAATGCAAGAATATAATCTAACGTCAAGTGAAACTATATTCATTGACGATACGGAAGTTAATGTGAAAGCAGCTAGAAAATTAGGATTAAAAGGAATTGTTTTAGATGATCCTAAGAACTTGTTAGCAGAATTACAGAAATTCGATATAAATTTCTAGATATAAACGTATGTGGTGGATTGCTGAAATTGCATATATTTTTATAACCGTAAAGATCTCGATGTTTCAAGGGATTGATGAAGTTTTCCTTGAAAAGTTCTATGAATTAAATGCATATCTATTGGGCAATACTATAATGAAGCTTTCTAGGATGAATTTATATCTATAAGCTAAAAAGTGGAGGTGTTGGTTATGGAAAATGCATCAGGTGATGCTAGTAAAAATATCTCGGAATTTGGTAAAGATAACTTAGAGTCTAAATCATATGGGAATGCTGAACAGAATTCCGTAAAAGCAATAATAAAGCATTCTGGAGAAATAACAGGATATGAGCTTTCAAATGGAGAAAAAATAACTAAAGAAAAAGGTGTGGAGTTAGCAAAAGCTGGAGTTATATCAGGAGTATCTGTTTCAACCTCAAGAAAAGGTGAAGAATATTTAAGAAGTTTAAGAGATGATGATGAATCAAACAATTTAAGTTCATTGCCAGTAATAGATGAGTAATTTATATTTTGCAGGTTATGACGAAAGAATTAGAAATCTGTAACAATTGAAATTAAAAAGGAATACATTTAATTAAAAAACTCGTATCATTTATATGCTTAAATGATATGAGTTTTTTTATAAAAGTGTTAAAATAGTTAAAGAGCATGATATTAGTGAATATATATATGCTTATAGGAAAAAATTAAGAATTATAGGAACCTAACTATAAGTGTAAGGAGATGTATCAATGAGCGATTTACGCGATTTAAAAGAATTGACAAAAGCTAAAGCAGTGGAGGAAATGCAGGAATTAAAA